>JAHCKB010000168.1 GCA_026125985.1 Bradyrhizobium sp. | reverse complement strand
AGGAGATCACGATCATCATGATCGAGCACATCATGCAGGCCGTGATGCGGTTTTCCGATCGCGTGATGTGCCTTGACGCCGGCAGGATCATTGCGATCGGCACCCCATCGGAGGTCATGGCCAACCAGCACGTGCAGGAGGCTTACCTTGGCACTTAGCCTTGTCATCGACGATCTTGATGCGGGGTATGGTGCCGTGAAGGCACTGCGCGGCGTTTCGCTCGACGTGAAGACGGGCGAAACCGTCGCCTTGCTGGGCACCAATGGCAACGGCAAGAGCACCCTTATGAAATGCATCGCCGGCCTGGTGCGACCGCAGCGCGGCCGTATTTCGCTGACGATCGACGGCACGACGCACGATCTGTCCGGCATGTCTGCCGAGGATATCGTCGGTCTCGGGGTGGCGTTGGTGCCCGAAGGACGACGTCTGTTTCCGAGGCTGACGGTGCTCGAGAACCTGATGCTCGGAGCGTTTCGCAAGGCCGCCCGGCGCAACATCGATCACAATCTGGCCCTGGCGTTCGAAACGTTTCCGGTGCTGGACGAACGAAAGGGACAGCTTGCCGGAACCATGTCCGGCGGGCAGCAGCAAATGCTGGCGATTGCGCGTGCGCTGATGTCGTCGCCCCGTCTCCTGCTGGTCGATGAGCCGTCGGTCGGATTGTCGCCGCTTCTGGTCTCACAGACCATCACCAAGATCGGTGAACTCAATCGGAATCTCGGTCTCACCGTTTTGATGGCGGAGCAAAACTTCAATCAGGCGATCCGGATCGCCAGTCGCGGATATATCATCGTTCACGGCGAGATCGTCGTGGCCGCCACGTCGGTTGACGAATTGAAGGGGAACGATATCGTCAAGCGGCTTTATCTGGGCGGGGTTGCGTGACGCAGCCGTAAGGAACCGGCCGCGCGGCAGACAATCGGGAGGAGCGGTCTCCATGGATCAGGCACAGCGCGCCACCGAAGCAGAATCGAAAGAAGTCCTGTACGACGTGGATGGGCACGTCGCCGTCATCACGCTCAATGCGCCGGAGCGGATGAACACGATTTCCGGCCCGATGCTCAACGATCTCACGAAGCTGCTGGTGAAGGCCAACGAAGACCGCAACGTGCGCTGCGTGATTCTCACCGGCAACGGACGTGCGTTCTGCGCCGGGCTCGACTTGCGGAAGGAGCGAAGCGGCGATGGCTTGAGTTCAGCGTCGTCCTCGACCTCGCTTGATTTGCGCAACACGCCACCGACGGTGCTGCAGGCGATGGACAAGCCGACGATCTGCGCCGTCAATGGCGGTGCAGCCGGTAACGGCATGGACACCGCGCTGGGGTGCGACATCCGGATCATGGCGGAGTCGGCGAAGCTGGCGGCTGCCTTTGTCAAGCGCGGTGTTGTGCCGGAGTCGGGCGGGACGTGGTTCCTGCCGCGGATGATCGGCTGGGCCAAGGCGTCAGAACTGATCTTCACCGGCCGCACTCTCTCGGCGCAGGAATGCCTGGAGTGGGGGCTCGCCAACGAAGTCGTTCCGGACTCCAATCTGATGGGGCGGGCGCGCCAGATCGCTCGGGAGATCGCTTTCAACGCGCCGCTGGCCGTACAGGCCGCCAAGCGGATGATGCGGATGGGTCTGAACGAGACCTTTCCTGATCATGTGCATCACGTTTATCTGCAATTGCTGCCGCTGTTCAAGACGGCCGACATGCAGGAAGGGATCAAGGCCTTCATGGAGAAGCGCGCGCCGAAATTCGAAGGCCGCTAATTTGAGCTATTCCGCTGCATTCGCTGCCGCCGTTATCTGCCGGTTGGTAACGACGACCTTGATGGCGTCGTCGATCCGCTCGCGAGCGTAGCGAAGGGCCGTCGGCAGATCGGTCAACGGAAACGTGTGAGTATGGATCCTGCGGGCATCGAAACGCTTCTCGGCCATCAGCGCCATGGCACGGCGGGTGGCGCTGCGGCCTTCGCCACGAATGCCATATAGATAGATGTTGTTCTTTGCGAGCTGCGCGATATCGAGCGTGACGCGTTCGTGCGGGAAGGCGGCAAGGCAGATCTTGCCGCCGCGGTTGGTCATGCGGATGGCTTGATCGATCGTAGGCTCGGTGCCCGCGCATTCGACGACGTAGTCGGCGCCGATCCCGCCGGTGAGTTCCTTGACCGCCGCCACGGCATCTTCCTCGTTGATGTTGATGGTGCGGTCAGCGCCAAGCTCCCTGCCGATGGCAAGCCGCCTGTTGCGCGTTCCCGTCAGGATCACCGGACTTGCGCCGATGGCTTTTGCGACGGCTACGGCAAGCAATCCGATCGGGCCTGGGCCGATCACGACGACGCTTTCGCCGGCCACGAGACCACCCAGTTCGGTCAGGCCGTACATAGAGGTGCCGGCGGTGACGACCAACGTGGCCTCGGCATCGCTCATGTCGTCGGGTACGCGGGCCAGCGTATTGATGTGGTTGACGGCGTATTCCGCGAAGCCGCCATCCGTGGTGAAGCCGTTGGCGCGGTGGCCCTTTTCCGGTTTGCCGTAGTTCAGGCAGGAAGTGTACATGCCCTGCCGACATCGCTTGCATTGTCCGCAGCCGGCATGGATCTCGACGCTGATCCGCTCGCCGATGCGGTATTCGTCGACGTCGGGGCCGAGTGCGACCACCGTGCCCATGTACTCGTGACCTGGCGTGAAGTTCTTGTTGAAGGGAAGGCCGCCCAGAATGCTGGCAGGTGACCCGGAATGAATGATTTCGAGGTCGGTGGCGCAGATCGCCACGGCATCGATGCGGACCAGCACCTCGGCGCGGCCCGGCATGGGCACCGGCTTGTCGCGCAGGAAGAGCTCATCAGGGCTACCCAGCACCCAGGCCTTCATTTGTGTGGGAATTGGATAGTCCGGTGAGGTGCGGACGCCGGCTACTTCATTCATCGCGCTTTTCTCCAAGAGCAGGGAGAGTAACGGAACTGCCGGCGTTTTCCAGCCAGATGTTCAGCGCCAGAAAGCCTCGGCCTTGTGTAGTTTGCATGCGGCCTTTTCGGCTGTGTCGAGCAGTTTCCTGGTCTCGCTGCGTTCGAGACCCATCACGGCGTCTGCAGCAAAGGGGGCCGGATTCGACTTACGTTGTGCGATGTCTTTCCTGAGCCGGACAATCATGCGCTGATGCACTGCGATATCGTTGAGCGCACCGAGGCTGTCCTGCAGGCTGCCGAAGCAATCCTTGTGCTTGACGAGTGCTCTCCTGCTCGCGCCACCCTGGAACAGGCTCTCAAAGAAGTAGATGGCGTAACGAAGCTTCTTCAAAGCAATTCGCAGATCGTGGCGGTCCTGCACGTTTATTTCACGGATTCCTCTTGCGCGCTTCTTCGCCTTTGCGATGCGGCGGTTGAACAGCCTGGCGGCGAATGGCTTGATCTTCTGCTGGCGGAGAGTAGGCCGAAGCTTCAGCCAGGCACCATCCTCGATCCACTCGAGCATGTTCAGGATCAATAGCCGATACCGCGCGCTGGCTATGGCGACTTTCGTGGCCTCGGCGGCGACGGCACGCCTGTACTCAAGCTCGGCGACGAGATCGCCAAGGCCGGTGATCGGCGGGTCGGAAGCTTCCAGTCGCTTCAAGCGTGTCGTCAGAAAAACGTCGAGATCCCGGACGGCCCCCAGTTTGCCGGCCAGCCATTTGAGGTCTTTCCTGATTGATTCAGTCTGCTCGCTACGGAGCATATCCGAGAAGACCCAGAGGGCAGCTCGCAAGCGGCGTACCCCAACCCGCATCTGGTGCATTCCTTCCGGCAAGCCAGCCGATACCGCCGGCTCGTTGGCGGCGATATGATGCAGGATAGAGCGGCCGATCGTCTGAAAGGCCGTCTGCAGCGTCGCTCTGGGTGGCAGGGAAATCTTGGCCGCCGATACCGATGCCGTCCGCTGGTTCGCAATCAGGTCGTAGCCCTGCTGAGACTTGGCCTTCAGCGTGACTTTCGCGGGAACGAGTTTAGCGATCAGACGGGCTGTCCTGAAGAGGTCTCCAATCGAGCCATTCTTCAGCTCGAGCTCTACCTCCGCCAGCGGGCTGGAATGCAGCCCGGCACGGACATGTCCTTCATCCAGCGCGAGTTCGACCCGGCTGTTGCCCGGACGCAGCGGCACCAGCGTGCGATGGACATGGGTCGAAAACACGGCATCGAGATCACGCTTCAATCGTTTCGACACCAGTCGCTGCAACGGCGTCCCACGCGCCGCCCGCAAATCGGGTTCATCGCCGTCGATGCGCGTTTCCCATTCGCCGCGCGCGACCGCGGCGCCGTTCGCTACCGTTTTGATGGTCTGGATGCGTTTCTTGCCGGCCTGCCGGACCCGCAAGGAGATCCCGTTGCGCTTGAGAATATGATCGGGAGTATCGAAATAGGTCGAGACGATATGCTCGTGCTCGGCGAGCTGTCCGCCGCTGGGCCGCAGGTTGCGCGAAACCGCCAGCTTTTGCAGGTCGCCCGGGGAGACTTGAAACTTGATCTCTGTCTCGGTGCCCATGATTACCAGAATGAACTCAGGGCCTCACATCGCCCGCATGCGCTGCATATCGGGTGCGCCGGAACCGAGCGCGGCTCGGCGATCCGCCGCGGCATCGTGGAATTGCCGGAGCGCAAGTCCCATCGCGGAAAGATCACCTTCTTCTATCGTTCCGTCTTCGTAGCAGTAGAGTGCTTCTCGCAGCATTTCGTCGGCTTGGGATTGCATTGCCGTCAAGTGCTCCAGCGAGTCCGCCTCGCGCACCCGGGAAATCAGTTCGAGTAGATTGTCGCGATGTGTCTCATATTGCTCACGCTCATCCCCTTTCCAGTAGTGTCGTAGCCAAGCGCCGACCGATCCCAGGCCGGAAAGCACGAGGATGATGCCCCAGATGTAATCGGTGTATTTCTCGAGGAATGTCCGTTCGTTGCCGTCGAAATAGGCCGCGGCCCCCTCATGAGCCGGCAGCGCGGCGTCCTTGTCGGTATCCGGTTTCTCGATCTTCGGCGCGTTCGGCAATTCTCGTGCGAGCTGCTGGCGGACGTTGAATACCTGCCGGGCGAACGCGCCGACCTTGGTATCGGAGAGTGTGCGTGGCGCGATGATCAGGTGATTCACACTTACAGTGTCGACCTTTTCGTCGGGACGCGCGGGTGAGGAGCTGAAGATACTAGCGGGAATTTCCTCGGATTCGTAAAGCTGATGCTTCTTCGAAATCGCTTCGGAAACCTCGATCGGCAGGAATTTCGGTTCGCCGCGGCTTGCGGCCGCCGCCGAAATGGCATCTCTGGTGATTTTGCTTTCGAGCGGTCCGACAGTCATGTAGGCGTCGAGCGTCGTGTCGCGTGCCATCTCAGCGATCTGGTTGGTGGCAAACTGGGTTACGGCAATGTTGTCGACGTTTACCCCGGACTCAGAGAGGATCACCCGCAACAATTTGACATTGGCCTCCGTCCGACCGACAACGCCGATGCGACGGCCCGCAAGCTCGGTGATCGACTTGATCTTTGGAACTGGTTGCCGCTTCGTCCCCTTCGCCGGCAAACCGGCGGGGGCCCACAAAACGACGACGTTCTTCCGCAGGATGATGACGGACTCGGCATTGGCGGGCAGGCCCAGATCGCCCCTCGCCACCGCAAGGTCTGTCTTGCCCGCTGCAAACAACGCGATGCTTTCAACCGACCCGGCGGTCGTGATCGGGGTAATACGGATGGAGCTGCGCTCCCGGGCGAAGATCTGGGCGAGCGTCTGCACCAGCTTCTGGTCGTCGCTGTTGGGCGGACCGACGGCAATGCGAAGGATCGTTGGCTGCAGATACAGATAAAGCGTGCTCGAGGCGATCCCGAACAGCAAGAGGCCGCCTGCCAAGATGAGCAGTGCGTAGCTCCTTCGTTTTCGCCGCCGCCGGGAAGTGCGGGAATTGCCGTTCATGTCTGACATCGTTCTGTCACGTTACACGAAAAATACGTCAAGAGACTGAAAAAGAACCTGACAAGTCCAAGACGTCACACGCCTGAAATATCCGTATCCGAACGTTGGGATCGAGAATCGACCGCAAATCCCGAGGTCCGGACATGCCGATATTGATTGCGACCGACGCCTGGCACCCCCAGGTTAACGGCGTGGTGCGGACGCTGACTTCCCTGGCCAACAGTGCGGCCGGGCTCGGCACCGAAATCGAATTCCTGACCCCTGAAGGCTTTCCTTCCATTCCGCTTCCCACCTATCCCGGTCTCCGGGTGGCGCTGCCCGGTCGGGGGGAGATCGCGCGCCGGATCGAGGCGGTGGCACCGGATGCGATCCATATCGCCACCGAAGGCCCCATCGGCTGGGCGACGCGAGCCTATTGCCTTCGCCACAAGCTCGCGTTCACGACCTCCTACACGACACGTTTTCCCGAGTATGTATCGGTCCGCACCGGTATTCCGGAGAGCCTTGGCTACGCCGTGATGCGGCGGTTTCACTCGGCTTCGTCGATGGTCATGGTCGCAACCGATTCGTTGCGGCATGAGCTCGCCGGACGGGGATTCAGGCGGCTCGGTTACTGGACGCGCGGCGTCAATACCGAGCTCTTCCGGCCGGACGATCCGGCGAACCTCGATCTGCCGCGCCCGATCTTCATGACCATGGGTCGTGTTGCCGTCGAGAAGAATCTCGAAGCCTTCCTGTCGCTCGATTTGCCCGGATCCAAGGTCGTCGTCGGCGACGGTCCGCAGAAGGCGGAGCTGGAGCGGAAATTTCCCGATGTTCACTTTCTTGGCGAGAAAAAGGGGACAGATCTTTCTGCGCATCTGGCCGCAGCGGATGTCTTTGTCTTTCCGAGCCTGACCGACACGTTTGGCGTCGTTCAGCTTGAGGCGCTTGCCTGCGGCACACCCGTTGCCGCCTTTCCGGTCACGGGTCCGCTGGATGTCATCGCTGACAATCCGATCGGCGCCATAGACGCCGATTTGCGCGCTGCCTGCCTGCGTTCGCTGGAAATGTCACGCGAAGCATGTCGGCGCTTCGCGTTGGAGCGTTCCTGGGAAAACAGTGCGCGGCAATTCATCGGCAATCTGACGGCGCTGCATCCGAGCCGGGCGCCCAGATCCCTGCCGCGCGTTGCTGGCCAAAGCGCGGTTCAGGGCTGATATTGAAGTAACCGAGGCAAACTTATCATGGCAGAAATCATCAAGCTTGATGGAACGCAGCAGCTTGACTTCGACCGGGCGATGGTCGAGCAGGCATATGACCGCTGGGCGCCGATCTATGACCTGGTCTTTGGCGGTGTGTTCAGCAAAGGGCGCAGGGCGGCGATCGCCGCAACCAACCGAATTGGCGGGCGCTTGCTGGAAGTCGGAGTCGGGACCGGCATTTCGTTGCCGCAATATGCCTCACACCTGCGCATCTTCGGCACCGACATTTCGGAGGCGATGCTGGAAAAGGCGAAGAAGCGCGTCGCCGAGTTCGGTCTGAAAAACGTTGAAGGCCTCGCGGTGATGGACGCCGAGAAGCTCGAGTTCCCCGACAACTCCTTCGACGTCGTAATGGCGCAATATGTCGTGACTGCAGTACCCAATCCGGAAGTTGCGCTTGACGAATTCGCGCGCGTCCTTCGCCCGGGCGGTGAACTGATCATTCTGACTCGTGTGAGCGCCGATGCCGGCATGCGGCGTTTGATCGAGCAGCGTCTGCAGCCGGTGGTGCGGCCACTCGGTTTCCGCACGGCCGAATTTGCATGGTCGCGCTATGTCAAGTGGCTGGCAGGTGCTCGCGCGATGGAGTTGGTGGAGCGCCGTCCAGTGCCGCCGCTCGGTCACTTCTCGCTCGTTCGTTTCCGCAAGATAGAGGTCGCTGTCGCCGCGTGATGGGACGCCGGGCGTTCACGTTATCGCGCTGTCCCATGTAGGCGTGTGTCATCTTGATGATGTCACATGCCGGACACCGAATCCGCATAGAACGATCCATGAAGGAACTCGAGGAAATCACTAAATGATCAGGAAATTCTTGCAGGAACTGCGAATCCAGCGTTGGGACGATCACCGCTACTATCATCACAGCCGGATCAATCAGAGCCTGCACTTCGTCAGTGCGGTGAGCTTCATGTTCGCATACGTGATGCTGCTGATCGACCCCGTGGTGTCGGCGCTTGTCGGCTGGCTGGTTTCGATGACGACGCGTCAGGCGGGGCACTTCTTCTTCGAGCCGAAGGGCTACGACCACGTCAATCAAGCTACGCACGAGCACAAGGAAGAAATCAAAGTCGGGTACAATCTGCAGCGCAAAGTCGTGCTGATGACCATCTGGGCCCTATCGCCGCTGGTTCTGCTCATCGACCCCACGCTCTTTGGGCTGTTCGAGCCGTGGACGACGCTTGCTGACTTCACGCGTCAGGTCGCCAAAGTCTGGCTTGTCGTCGGTTTCGGCGGCTTGCTGTTTCGTACCGTGCATCTTTTCTTCATCCGAGATGTCGAGACCGGCTTGGTTTGGATGACGAAGATCATCACCGACCCCTTCAACGACTTCAAACTCTACTACAAGGCGCCGTTGGCCTTGCTGAGAGGCGAATTGGTCGATCCCGGCCTGGAAGAGCACGTCAAGCACGCGTAAAGACTGCGCGCGACCTGGAAAGGCGGCCGGGGTTTACCGCGGCCGCCTTGTTCTCAGCATTTCCTTCAGAATCTGGCGACGTATCGCCTTGTTGGTCAGAGAATGGTCGTGCCACCACCAGCCGTCCGCTTTCATCTTGCCGGCGGCCGCAACGAAGCGTTCGGCTACGGTGGCGAAATCGGCATCGCTGTAGTTCAGGCTGAAGATCAGCCGACCGGTGCCGACCCAGCTCAATGCCAGACCTTCGGCTCGCAGATAATATTGAAGCATCCAGTTGTAACGGGACGGTTCGGTGTAGTGCACCATCCAGATCGACGACAGATTGCTGACGCGAACCGGCAAATCAGCGGCGACCATCATTTCGTTGAGCGTCGCGGCCCGCGCATTCCACCGTTCCTGCAGCCCGTCATAGACCTTAAGGAAATCGGGATCGGCCAGCCGCGTCAGGAACTCGTCCATCGCCGTCATGACATAGGGGTGCGAGTTGAAAGTGCCGCGCGCGAAGCAGATATCTGCCGGACGATCGGCGCGGAAGCGGCGCATCAGATCCTTGCGGCCGCAGACCACGCCGATGGGCAGTCCTCCCGCGAGGCTCTTGCCGTACGTCACCATGTCGGCGCGGACGCCGAAATATTCCTGGGCACCGCCGGCGGCGAGGCGAAAGCCGACGAAGACCTCGTCGAAGATCAGCACGATACCACGCTCGGTACAGACCTCACGCAGTGCCTTGAGCCAGGCTGCATAGGCGGCGCGGTCGAACTGGCCGTTGCGCGAACTGTCGACCAGCGCAGAATCGCCGGGAGCATTGCTGTTGGGGTGCAAGGCCTGCAGCGGATTGACCAGCACGCAAGCGATGTCGCGGCGCGTCTGCAGCACCCGCAGCGTCTTTTCGGACATTTCGGCGAACGTATAGGTTTCGTGTGGCGAGACGGGATTTCCGACACCCGGCTGCACGTCGCCCCACCAGCCGTGATACGCCCCGGCAAAGCGGACCAGATGCGAACGCCTGGTGTGGTAGCGCGCCAGCCGCACCGCCTGCATCACGGCCTCGGTGCCGGACATATGAAACGAAACCTCGTCGAGGCCGGATATCGCGCAGAGTCGTTTTGCGTTGTCGGCGACGATGGGATGGTAGGCGCCGAGCACCGGGCCAAGTGCTTGCGCACGAGCCTCCGCCCTGGCGATGCACTCCTTGTAGAAGTCGTTGCCGAAGATGTTGACTCCGTAGGAGCCGGTGAGGTCGTAGAAGACGTTGCCGTCGATATCGGTAAGGGTGACGCCGGACGAGGATGCTACGAAGGCGCTCGTGC
>JAHCKB010000167.1 GCA_026125985.1 Bradyrhizobium sp. | reverse complement strand
CCGGCGTCAGGTCGAAGCCGGCTTCGGAGACCTCGGCGAGGAACACGGCGACCGCGATCTGCTGGAAGCGGCGGGCCAGATGTCCAGGCATTTCATGGGGTTCTTTCACCGTGCTCTCCGGAATCGGCCGCCAATTGACATAGTATACTGATGATCAGTATACTGATCAATATCGGAAACGAAAATCCGAGCAGGCCTGGCTTTGTTCGCGGGCGGTACACCGGGAGGATCGGCACGATGCAGTTTCATCTCAACGGATTCGAGCCGGGCGACCCTGAAGTCGCCGATCGCGCTGCGCGCCTTCCTCCCTCGGGCGCGCCCGGATCGTTGCCTGCAGAAGTCGACGTGCTGATCGTCGGCTGCGGTCCGGCGGGCCTGAACCTCGCCGCCCAGCTCGCCGCTTTCCCCGACATCAAGACTTGCATCGTCGAGCAGAAGCCGGAGCGCCTGCAACTCGGCCAGGCCGATGGCATCGCCTGCCGAACCATGGAGATGTTTCACGCCTATGGCTTCGCCGAGCGCGTGGCGAAGGAAGCCTGCTGGATCAACGAGACGACGTTCTGGAAGCCGGATGACCGCGACGCCGGCAGGATCGCGCGCAGCGGCAGGGTGCAGGACGTCGAGGACGGCCTGAGCGAGTTTCCGCACGTCGTGCTGAACCAGGCGCGGGTGCATGATTTCTTCCTCGACGTGATGCGGTGCTCGCAGGCGAAGATCGAGCCGTACTACTCGCGGCGCCTGCTGGACGTCGCGACCGATCCCAGGGCCGGCCTCGACGAGTACTCGGTGACGGCGAGCTTCGAGCGGCTCGATCCCGCGAACGAAGGCAAGGTCGAAACGGTGAAGGCGCGCTTTGCGGTCGGCTGCGACGGGGCGCGCAGCACGGTGCGCAAGGCGATCGGCCGCGAGCTGCACGGCGATTCCGCCAACCATGCCTGGGGCGTGATGGACGTTCTCGCGGTCACCGATTTCCCCGACATCCGCTTCAAGTCGCTGATCCAGTCGGCGAGCGACGGCTCCATGCTGGTGATCCCGCGCGAAGGCGGCTATCTCGTTCGCATCTATGTCGAGCTTGCCAAGCTCGAGGTCGGCGAGCGAGTCGCCGGCCGCAACATTTCCGTCGAGGACGTGATCGCAAAGGCGCGGCGCATCCTCCATCCGCATACGCTCGACGTGAAGGAGGTCGCCTGGTGGTCGGTCTACGAGATCGGCCAGCGGATTTGCGACAAGTTCGACGACGTGCCGGAAGCGGAAGCCGGCCAGCGGCTGCCCCGCGTGTTCATTGCCGGCGATGCCTGCCATACCCACAGCCCGAAAGCAGGCCAGGGCATGAACGTCTCCATGCAGGATACGTTCAATCTCGGCTGGAAGCTGGCTTCCGTGCTGCGCAAGCGCTGCGCGCCGCATCTGCTGCACACCTATTCGGCCGAACGTCAGGCCATCGCGAAAGAGCTGATCGACTTCGACCGCGAATGGGCCTCGATCCTGGCATCAGCCAAGGGAGACGGCGCCGACCCCGCGAAGACCCAGGACTATTTCGTCCGGCACGGGCGCTACACCGCAGGCACCGCGACGCATTATCGTCCGGCGCTCCTCACCGGCGCGGCTACCCACCAGCATCTCGCTGCGGGTTTTACAGTCGGCAAGCGCTTTCATTCTGCGCCGGTGATCCGTCTTTCCGATGCCAAGCCGGTTCATCTCGGCCACACCGTGAAGGCGGATGGACGCTTTCGGATCTTCGCCTTTGCCGACGCCGGCGATCCGTCGGCGTCCGATTCCGCTATCCGCGCCTTGTGCGCGTTTCTCGACCGCAGCGGGGAGTCTCCGGTGCGGAAATACACGCGCTCCGGCGACGACATCGATTCCGCCATCGATGTCCGCGCCGTGTTCCAGCAGGGCCACCGCGACCTCGCCATCGGCGAGATGCCCGAATTCCTGCTGCCGCGGAAGGGACGTTACGGGTTGCTCGACTATGAGAAGATGTATTGCCCCGACCTCAAGAGCGGCCAGGATATCTTTGCGATGCGCGGCATCGACCGCAAGCAAGGCTGCATGATCGTGGTGCGTCCGGACCAGTATGTCGCGCAGGTGCTGCCGCTCGATGCCTATGCGGAGCTGTCGGCCTATTTCGACGGCTTCATGCTGCGGGGAAATTGAGAATTGGCTGAAGTGCGCCACACTGTCATTGCGAGGAGCAATAGCGACGAAGCAATCCATGTCTACCCACGCGGGAAAATGGATTGCTTCGCTTCGCTCGCAATGACGAAGTGAGCACCGCCGCTACACCGGTATCTTCACCGTCGCCCGCAGGCCGCCCATCGGGCTGTCGCCGAGCGTGATGTCGCCGCCGTGGGAGCGGGCGATGTCGCGGGCGATCGCCAGCCCAAGGCCGGTGCCGCCTTCATCCTGGTTGCGGGCATCGTCCAGCCGCAGGAACGGCTTGAACACTTCCTCACGCATCCCCGGCGGAATGCCGGGGCCGTCGTCGTCGATGGTGACGGTGAGGTAGCGGTGATCGCGGTGGCCGGCGATGGCGATGGCGTCGCCGTGACGGGCCGCATTGCTGACGAGATTGGCGAGGCAGCGCTTGAAGGCGGCCGGCTTCACTGTGACGACCGGCAGGCCGCGGAAGGAAACGGTCGCCTTGTGGCCGTGGCGTTCGGCATCGCTGCGCAATTCCTCCAGTGCGGCCGCCATGTCGGTCGGCTGCGCGTTCTCGCCGGAATCGCCGCGCGCGAAAGCGAGATAGGCTTCCAGCATCGCGCTCATCTCGTCGATGTCCTTGCGCATGGCGTCGACTTCGGGGCTGTCGCCGATCAAGGCCAGTTCCAGCTTGAAGCGGGTGAGGATGGTGCGCAGATCGTGGCTGACGCCGGCGAGCATTGCGGTGCGCTGTTCGAGTGAACGCTCGATGCGTGCCTTCATTTCCAGAAACGCGTGTGCGGCGCGCCGCACCTCGCGGGCGCCACGCGGCCGGAAGTTCGGCGCCTCGCGGCCCTTGCCGAAACTCTCGGCGGCATCGGCAAGGCGCAGGATGGGGCGGATCTGGTTGCGCAGGAACAGCACCGCGACGATCAAGAGGATCGAGGAGGTGCCGACCATCCAGAACAGGAAGATTTCCGAATTCGACGCATAGGCGGCGCTGCGCTGCGCGAATATACGCATCACGGCGTCGTCGAGCGCGATGCGGATCTCGACGAGGTTGGATTTGCCGACGGTATCGATCCAGAACGGTCGCGCGATCTGGCGGCCGAGCTGCACCGACAGCGTCTGGTCGAGCAGCGAGAAGAACGGTTTCGGGCCGGGCGGCGGCATGTCGCCGGCGGGCAGGAAATCCACCACCAGCCCCAGGCGCTGCTGGGCGATGCGGCGGAGCTGCGCGCGGTCCTTGTCCTGCGGATAGACCTTGTAGACGTCGATCAGCGTCGCGATGTCCTGCACGACGGCCGACGACAGGCGCCGCGTCACCGTGTTCCAGTGCCGCTCCATGAACACGAAGGCGACCACCGATTGCAGCACCACCATCGGCACGATCATGATCAGAAGCGCGCGCGCATAGAGCCCGGTCGGCATCCAGCTCTTGAGTTTGCCGCTCATCAGGCCGTTGACCGCCGACACCCGCTGCGAGGCGGTGCGGATCAGGTTGAGGCCGGTGTCGAGCGTGCTCATGCCAATCGTCCAACCGCTCAGGGCGAGGCGACCAGGCGGTAGCCGATGCCGCGCACCGCCTGCAGGAAAAGCGGATTGGCAGGATCGTGCTCGATCTTGCGCCGCAGTCGATTGATCTGCACGTCGACGGCGCGCTCGTTCACCGTGCCGCCCGACGTCAGCGCCATGCGCGGCACGGTTTCGCCGGGCGTGGTGCCGAGAATGCGCAGCATCTCGCGCTCGCGGTCGGTGAGATGGATGATCTCCTCGCCCTGGCGCAGCTCGCCGCGTTCGAGATGGAACACGTAGGGGCCGAACGCGACCTGCTCCGGCGCCGCCACCTGCGGCGGCGCGCTGCGTTTGAGGATATTGCCCATGCGCAACACCAGTTCGCGCGGCTCGAACGGCTTTGCCACGTAATCGTCGGCCCCGATCTGCAGGCCCTCGATGCGTGCTTCCGACTCCGAGCGCGCGGTGAGCATGATGATCGGCACTGTGGAAGTCTTGCGAATGAAGCGCGCGAGATCGAAGCCGGTCTCGCCGGGCATCATCACGTCGAGGATCAGGAGATCGAAATGCAGTCCGAGCAGCCTGGCGCGCGCGTCGGCGGCGCTCGCCGCCGTCGTGACGCGGTAGCCTTCGCCGGCCAGGAAGCGCGACAGCAGGTCGCGAATGCGGCGGTCGTCGTCGACCAGCAGCACATGCGGGGCGTCATCGGCCGGCTGCGCCGGCGGTCGCGCTGCAGCCATGATCGCACCCGGGTTCATGCTCTCGTCGCCGGCTTGCCGCTGCCGAAGATCGCCTCCAGCACCTTGTCGGGATCGTCGCGATCGATCATCGCGCGCAGGAACTGGCGCACCGTCTCGGTGCCGGCAGGTCCGATGTCGGCGATCGCACGGTTGATGCGGTCGGTCTGCAGGCCGGCGAGTCTTGCGACCAGCGCCTCGCCCTTCGGCGTGGCGTAGAGCAGGCGCTGCCTTCGGTCGTTGTTGCCGGTTTTCTGGATGATATAGCCCTCGTCCAGGAGTTGCTTGAGGACGCGCCCGAGCGATTGCTTGGTGATGCGCAGCACGTCGAGCAGGTCGGCGACCTTCAGTCCGGGATAGCGGTGGACGAAATGCAGCACCCGGTGGTGCGCCCGACCGAAGCCGAACGCCTCGAGCTCCTGGTCGGCATCGCCGACGAAGTCGCGATAGGCGAAGAACAGGAGCTCGATGATATCCCAGCGCAATTCGCCCGCGCGGGGGGCACCGGGGGAGGCCTCCGCGGCCCGAGAATCGGGTCCGGCAGCGGGCCTTGAGATATTTATGTCAGCCATATTGACATATCTTGGGTTCAATGTTACAAAACTGCCCGTACGCAACGAAACATTATGTCGTTTCGCATGCGACAGCGTTTGAAGCGGCCTCCGAAAGCCAGCGATGGCGGCTGGGGCCGGCGAATTGGTCTACCGTGCGATTGTCGAGCGGCATATCGGCAAACATACTGGACTTCGTCTTCCCGCAAAAGCATGTCCTAGGGGCGCGCGGCTGTGGTAACCCGCGGCAAAACGGGCGAGGGCGAGGCCCGGCCAACCAAACAGGCGCGCAGTCGCGCCAATCCGGGAGAGAACCCATGGCGGTTTCCTTGGCCAGCAAGCCGGCGCCCGCGTCGACAGCGGAAGGCGAGGCTATGAAATTCGAGATCCATCCGACCGATCATCCGACGTCCGACAAGGACCGCGCGGCCAAGCTCGCCGATCCCGGCTTCGGCCGGGTGTTCACCGATCACATGGCCATCGTCCGCTATACGCAGGGAAAGGGCTGGCATGACGCGCGTGTCGAATCGCGCGCCAACTTCCCGCTCGATCCGGCGCTCGCCGTGCTGCACTACGCCCAGGAGATTTTCGAAGGGCTCAAGGCCTACAAGCGCGACGACGGCGGCGTAAATCTGTTCCGCCCCGACGCCAATGCGCGGCGCTTCCAGAGCTCGGCCGACCGCATGGCGATGGCGCAATTGCCGGAGTCCGTTTTCATCGATGCGGTCGAGCAGGTCGTTCGCATCGACCGCGCCTGGATCCCGGGCGGCGAGGGCAGTCTCTATCTGCGGCCCTTCATGATCGCGAGCGAGGTCTTCCTCGGCGTGAAGCCTTCTGCCGAGTACATCTTTGCCGTCATCGCCTCGCCCGTCGGCTCCTATTTCAAGGGTGGTCCGGCGCCGGTGTCGATCTGGGTGTCGGAGCACTACACGCGCGCCGCGGTCGGCGGCACCGGCGCGGTCAAGTGCGGTGGCAACTACGCCGCGAGCCTGCGCGCGCAGGCCGAAGCCATCGAGCACGGCTGCGACCAGGTCGTGTTCCTCGATGCGGTCGAGCGCCGCTATGTCGAGGAACTCGGCGGCATGAACGTGTTCTTCGTGTTCGACGACGGCTCGCTGCTGACGCCTCCGCTTGGCACCATCCTGCCGGGCATCACCCGCGACTCGATCATTCAGCTTGCCAGGGATGCGGGCAAGCAGGTGCGCGAAGAGGTCTATTCGATCGAGCAGTGGCGCGCGGATGCCGCCTCCGGCAAGCTGAAAGAGGCGTTTGCCTGCGGCACGGCGGCGGTGATCTCGCCGATCGGCAAGGTGCGCTCCGCCAGCGGCGATTTCGTCATCAACGGCGGCGCCGCCGGCCCGGTCGCCATGGGCCTGCGCAAGCAGCTGGTCGACATCCAGTACGGCCGCACCAACGATCCGCACAACTGGATCCGGAAGGTGCTGTAAGAAGCGCACGATTTCTCGCTCCCTCGCCCCGCTCTTGCGGGGAGAGGTGGAGTGCTATGAACGCATTCGCGCTTCACCGCGACAAAGTCGCCGAACCCTCTGGTGGGCAGGTGGCAATGACCTCGAATTTCTCAACGCGTCTCAGACTTGCCGCGGTCGTGGCCCTTGCCGCGCTGCTTGGCGCGGCGATCTATCTGATGGATGCTACGCACGACCACGCGCAGGCGCAGGACCGCTCGCCGGTCGTCGACGTCGCCATTGGCGATCCGGAGATGGCGGCTGCGATCGCCAAGGCGCGCGCGAGCCTGCCGGCCTTCTGGGCCTCCTACGAGACCCCGAAAGCGCAGGAAGCCGGCCACTCGCTCAAGGTTCGCTTTCCGACCGGCGGGAGCAACGGCGAGCACATCTGGATGGCCGAGGTGAAGAAGCTTGCCGGTGGCCGCTATTCCGGGCGTTTCGCCAACCAGCCGCGCGATCTGCCGGGCAAGCGCATGGGTGACCGTGTCGAGTTCGCCGAAGCCGACATTTCCGACTGGATGTTCATGCGGAACGGCAAGATCGTCGGCGGCGAGACCATCAGGCCGACGCTGAAGCGCATGCCGAAGGCCGATGCAGACGCCTTGAGGGCGCGGATGGAAACGCCGTAGACCCCTTCGGAGCGGTTGCCGCCGCGCGCCTCGGCTGGTACCAACGCCGCCCGAGCGTTGCGAACCGAAATGGCCGAGAAACCCAAAAAACCGCAGAAACTGAAGGCGCGCCTGCCGCGCGGGCTGGAAGACCGTGGCCCGGCCGCGATCGCGGCCACGCGGGCAATGGTCGAGAAAATCCGCGCGGTCTATGAGCGCTACGGCTTCGAGCCGGTGGAGACGCCGGCAATGGAATATACCGACGCGCTCGGCAAGTTCCTGCCCGATCAGGACCGGCCGAACGAAGGCGTGTTCTCGTTCCAGGACGACGACGAGCAGTGGATCTCGCTGCGCTACGACCTGACCGCGCCGCTGGCGCGCTATGTCGCGGAGAATTTCGATCATCTGCCGAAACCGTACCGCTCTTATCGGTTCGGCTATGTGTTCCGCAACGAGAAGCCCGGTCCCGGCCGCTTCCGCCAGTTCATGCAGTTCGATGCCGATACTGTCGGCTCCGGCTCGCCGGCTGCGGATGCGGAGATGTGCATGATGGCGGCCGATACGATGGAAGCGCTGGGGATTCCGCGCGGCTCCTATGTGGTGAAGGTGAACAACCGCAAGGTGCTTGATGGTGTTCGCGACGCGCTCGGAATTGCCGATGACAGCCAGTGGCTGACCGTGATGCGCGCAATCGACAAGCTCGATCGTCTCGGTATCTCCGGCGTACAGCAGTTGCTCGGCGAAGGTCGCAAGGACGAGTCGGGCGACTTCACCAAAGGCGCAGGGCTCAAGTCCAGCGACATTGCACTTGTGATCGGTGCAGTCGACGATCAGGCCCAGCCCGATCCGCGGTTGCTCGCAAGCAAGGTGGGACAGGAAGGCCGCGCGGAGCTGGATGCAATCAGCACGCTAGTTACAGCGTCCGGCTATGGTGCAGATCGCATCGTGGTCGATCCTTCCATCGTCCGTGGCCTCGAATACTACACCGGGCCGGTCTACGAGTGTGAACTGCTGCTCGACGCCAAGGACGAGAAGGGCCGCCCCGTGCGCTTCGGCTCGGTTGGCGGCGGCGGACGTTACGACGGGCTGGTGTCGCGCTTCCGCGGCGAGCCGGTGCCGGCGACGGGATTCTCCATCGGCGTGTCGCGGTTGCAGGCGGCGTTGACGATGCTGGGCAAGCTCGACCAGCGAGCCGAATTCGGTCCCGTGGTCGTCACCGTGTTCGATCGCGACCGCGTCGCCGACTACCAGAAGATGGTGGCGGTACTTCGCAATGCCGACATCCGCGCCGAACTGTATCTCGGCAATCCCAAGAATATGGGCAACCAGCTCAAATATGCCGACCGCCGCAATTCGCCGTGCGTGATCATCCAGGGCTCGGATGAAAAGGCGCGCGGCGAGGTTCAGATCAAGGACCTGATCGAGGGCGCCAAGGCGGCCGCCGCCATCGCCTCCAACCAGGAATGGCGGGAGACGCGGCCGGCGCAGTTCTCGTGCCGGGAAGACGAGATCGTCGCCAAGGTGCGCGAAGTGCTGGCGCGCCATGACGTGAAGTGGGGTTAGCCATTCGCACCAGGCGCTGCGCGCGGGCTTGTCCCGGGCACCCGCGTCTTGTTTGATAGGCGCATTCCGGAAGACGGCCGCAAAGGGCCATGACAAGAACAACGAGGGAGTAGAGAAATGCCTGAGGTCACCATCAATCTCGCCGCCGGCCGCACCGACGAGCAGAAGAAGAACATCATGCTCGACATCACCGCGGCGATCGTCAAGCACGCCAATGTCGATCCCGAGGCTGTGGTGGTCCAGATCAACGAAGCGCCGCACAACAACAAGATGAAGGGCGGCAAGACCTTCATCGAGCGCAATGCGAAGAAGTAGAACTTTCTCTTCGTCATTCCGGGATGCGCCGAAAGGCGCAGGCCCGGAATCCATAACCACGATCGGGAGTATGGATTCTCCGGGGCGCAATTGCGCCCCAGCTCGCGCTACGCGCGACCCGGAATGACAGCAGCATTGCAATCTCAATGGACGCACGCGACTTCATCCAGATCGGCACCGCCGCCGAGCGCACGCTCGTCGTGCCGCCGGAACGCACGGTCGGGCACTTCGTGCCCGGCATGCCCATGGTCTATGCGACGCCGATGATGATCCTGGAAATGGAGATGGCCTCGGGCGACGCCATCCGCGGACGTTTGCAGCCGGGTTGGGTCACCGTCGGCACCGAGGTCAATGTCCGCCATCTCGCCGCCGCGCTGGTCGGCGCCACCGTGCGCACCACCTCGAAGGTGATCGCGGTGGAGCGCCGGGTGATCCGTTTCGAGGTCGCCGCTTTCGAAGGCGAACGCAAGCTGGGCGAGGGTCAGCACGCCCGCGGGCTGATCAATGTGGCGAAGTTCAACGAGCGGCTTGGCGCTACGTGATCACTTCGCCAGTTCGATCGAGCGTTTCGTCGCCGCGGCAACGGCGCGGATCATCAGCGGCTTCAGGCCATCACCGGCCATCAGTACTTCCAGCGCGGCCTGCGTGGTGCCGCCAGGCGAGGTGACGTTCTGGCGCAGCGTCGCTGCCGGCAAGTCCGAGCGGTGCAGCAGTTCGCCGGAGCCTGCTACCGTCTCGCGCGCCAGTTTTTCCGCCAGCTCGGCCGGCAGCCCGGCCTCGACGCCGGCGCGCGCCAGCTCTTCGGCCAGCAGAAAGACATAGGCCGGGCCGGAGCCGGACACCGCCGTCACCGCATCCATCAGCTTCTCGTCGGTGACCCATTCCACTGCGCCGATGGCGCGCAGCAGCGCGTCGGCGGTGGCGCGTTGCGCGGCGCTGACATTTCCGGCCGGCACCGCCACCGTGATGCCGCGGCCGATCGCGGCAGGCGTGTTCGGCATCGCGCGGACCACCATG
>JAHCKB010000166.1 GCA_026125985.1 Bradyrhizobium sp. | reverse complement strand
TCGCTGATCGAGACCGACATGATGAAGGGCCAGCCGCAACTCGCCAGCCGCATTCCGCTGGGCCGCCTCGGCCAACCCGATGAGGTTGCGAAAGCCGTGATGCTGCTGATCGACAATCCCTACATGACCGGACAGACCATCGCGATGAGCGGCGGCATGGCGTTCAACTGACGGACGACTGTCGTCAGACGACGGTCATCGGACCGCGCACAGGCGCCTCGCCGCCCAGCGTCTCCTCGCAGACGGCGACGCCCATCGATTCCAGCACGGGGCGATGGCCGTTCGGCGGAACGCGTAGCAGCTTTTCGCCGATCGCATTCAGGCGCCCCAGCGGCGATTGTGCTTCGACGCGCTCGATCCATGCGCTGGTGCGCGGCCAACGCGCAGCATCGACCGTCGCGCGAGCCCAGCGCAGGTTGGCGAAATGGCTGACGACCGAAAGGTCGGCCATGCCGGGCGACGCACCACCGGCGAAGGCGGAGCCCGGCGCCCAGGCCTCGAGCTGATCCATGACGAGAGGAAACTCCGAAGCCAGGGTGCTCTGTATGGCGGCTAGATCGCGCGGCACGCCGAAGATGGCCGGGCCGACGGTAGCGCGACCGAACACCTTCCAGAGCAGCACGTCCGACATGCGCGTGTCAGCATATTCGTCTAGGAAACGCGAACGCGCCCGCGCCGCCGGATCGCCCGGCAGCACGGCAGCCTGCGGCCATTTCTCTTCCAGATATTCGCAGATCACGCTGGAATCGTTGACGACCACGTCGCCGTCGATCAGCACGGGAATTCGACGCAGAGGGCTCAGCTTGGCGAAGCGGTCGTCGCCGAAAAACGGCACGAAGGAGTCGATCCGGTAAGGCAATCCCTTGATCTCGCAGGTCGCCAGCACCTTGCGGACGAAAGGAGAGATGTGATTTCCGATGATCGTGAGACCGCC
This sequence comes from Bradyrhizobium sp., assembly GCA_026125985.1. Taxonomy (GTDB): domain Bacteria; phylum Pseudomonadota; class Alphaproteobacteria; order Rhizobiales; family Xanthobacteraceae; genus Bradyrhizobium. Next base: position 9,097 of record JAHCKB010000166.1, on the reverse strand, counting down.
CATGGTATCCTCGTTGCCGGTTTCGCCGGACACAGGCTACGCAGGCAGATGGCGCGACGTCAAACCGGACGCGCCAGCCGTTCAACGCCCGGCAAACCGCGGCGGGCGTTTTTCCATGAAGGCCGCAGCTCCTTCCCGGAGATCGGCCGTGGCGAACGCCTTGCCCTGGTTTGCGGCTTCGGTTTCCAGCAGTTCGGCCATCGGCGCGGTCCAGGCCGCTTCGAGCTGATGCTTGATCATGCCGAGCGCGATCGGCGGGCCGTCCGCCAGACGCTGCGCGATTCCGAGCGCTTCGTCCTGCAGGGCGGCATCGTCGACCGTCTTCCAGATCAGCCCCCATTCCGCCGCGGTTTCGGCGGCGAGCGGCTCGGCGAGAAGCGACAATGCACGGGCGCGCGCCGCCCCGATCGAACGCTGCAGAAACAGGGATGTTCCGCCGTCCAGTACCGCGCCGAGGCGGGCAAAGCTCAGGATGAAGCGTGCGGACCTGGCCGCGATCACGATGTCGGCCGCCAGCGCAATGCCGACGCCTGCACCGGCGGCGGGCCCGTTGACCGCCGCTACCACGGGAAGCGGAAGGTTCCGCAGCTTCTCGATCACCGGATTGATGCTGCCGCGCATCCGTTCCGCGATCGAGGCGCCGGAGCTGAAGGTGTCGCCGCCGAACTGCGCGCCGGAACAAAAGCCCTTGCCGGCCCCGGTAATGAGCACTGCACGCGCCGCTGGCTCGCGCGCGGCCTCATCCAGCGCCGCGTCGAGATCGGCAAGCAGGCTGCCGCCGAGCGCATTGTACTGCGCCGGATTGTTGAGCGTAAGGCAGGCAATCGCGCCGCGCCGCTCGGTGAGTACCATCGACATCGCGTTTCCTCCGTCCCCGAACGATGATCCTGCTGGCGTCCGCCTACAGCGAGCGCGAGATCAATAGCTTCATGATCTCGTTGGTGCCGCCATAGATCTTCTGGATGCGGGAATCGACGAACATACGCGCGATCGGATATTCCTCCATGTAGCCGTAGCCGCCATGAAGCTGCAGGCACTCGTCGGCGGTCTCGACCTGCTTCTGCGAACACCACCACTTCGCCATCGAAGCCGTGACGGTGTCGAGGTCGCCGGCGACGAGCCGCTCGACGCACCAGTCGACGAAGACGCGGGCGATCATCGCCTCGGTCTTGCGTTCGGCAAGCTTGAAGGCCGTATTCTGGAATTCCAGCAGCGACTTGCCGAATGCCTTGCGCTCCTTGGCGTATTCCGCGGTGATCTTCACCGCGCGCTCCATGGAAGCGACCGCGCCGATGGCAAGCGACAGCCGCTCTTGCGGCAATTGCTGCATCAACTGCACAAAGCCCTGCCCTTCCTCGTCGCCGAGCAGGTTCTCCGGCGGCACCGTGACATTGTCGAAGAACAGTTCCGACGTATCGGACGCGTGCAGCCCAATCTTGTCGAGGTTGCGCCCGCGGCGATAGCCTTCGGCGCCTGCCGTCTCCACCGCGATCAGCGACAGACCCTTGCCACCCGGCCCGCCGGTGCGCGCCACCACGATCACGAGATCGGCCAGCTGGCCATTGGTGATGAACGTCTTCTGGCCGTTGATGACGTAGGAATTTCCCTGCTTCCTGGCCGTGGTCTTGACGCTCTGCAGGTCCGAACCAGTGCCGGGCTCGGTCATGGCGATCGCGCCGATCATCTCGCCGGTCGCCATTTTCGGCAGCCAGCGCTTCTTCTGTTCTTCCGAGCCGTAGGCGAGAATGTAGTGCGCAACGATCGGGCTGTGCACGGAGACGCCGGTGGTCAATTCAGGCACCACGCTCTCGACATCTTCCAGCACGGCAGCATCGTAGGCGAAGGTCGCGCCGAGCCCGCCATACTGTTCCGGGATGCTCGGCAGCAGCGCCCCCATCTCGCCCAGCCCGCGCCACGCCGAGCGGTCGACCATCTTCTGGTCCCGCCATTTGCCGCCGTGCGGCGCCAGATCCTTGGCGAGAAACTTGCGGAACTGGTCGCGAAACGTGTCCAGTTCCTCGGTCATCCAGGAAGAACGATATTGCATAAGAAACCCCGATTCAGATGATGAGACCGCCTCCGCAGACGATCACCTGACCACTGATGTAGTTCGATTCCGGGCTGCAGAACAGATAAACTGCATCCGCGGCCTCCTCGGGAGTGCCGCCACGGCCGAGCGGGATCATCCGCCCCATGGCCTCCAGCATCTGCGGCTGCACGCCGACCTTGATGTCGCGCCCGGCGACGTCGATGGTCTTCTGCTGCGCCTCGATCGGCTGGGTCAACCGGGTATTGATCAGGCCGAAGGCGACGCAATTGACGTTGACCTTGTAGCGGCCCCACTCCTTGCACAGCGTCCGCGTCAGGCCGATCAGCGATGCCTTGGCCGATGAATAGCTGGCCTGGCCCGCATTGCCGTAAAGACCGGCGATGGAGGAGATGTTGACGACCTTGCGAAAGACCTCGCGCCCGGCCTCCGCTTCCTTCTTCGCCATCACCCGGATCGGCTCGGCTGCTGCCCGCAGGATGCGGAAGGGCGCGACCAGATGCACGTCCAGCATCGCCTGGAACTGCTCGTCGGTCATCTTCTGGATGGTAGCATCCCAGGTGTAGCCGGCGTTGTTGACGATGATGTCAATCCCTTCGAAATTCGATAGCGCAGCTCCAACGAAGCGATCGGCAAAGCCTGCCTCCGACACGCTGCCGTTGACCGCCACAGCCTGGCCGCCCATAGCCTTGATTTCGGCTGCGACCGCATCGCCCGGCGCAGCATCGAGATCGTTGACCACGACCTTCGCCCCTTCGCTCGCCAGTTTCAGCGCAATGGCGCGGCCGATGCCGCGGCCGGAGCCGGTGATGAGCGCGACTTTACCCTTCAGTTTCGACATGGAACCCTCTGTCTACAACGCAATGATCGCTTCGCCGGCAAGCTTGATCTCGCCGGTTTCGTCTTTCGTGGTCAGCGTCAGCCGCGCCCGTTTCTCACCATCCTGCTCGAGGAGTTCGGCAACCGTACCTTCACAGGTCAGCTTCGCGCCGAGTTGGGTGATCGCGGCAAAGCGCGTCGAAAAAGAGCGAATGCGCGACGGCGGCACCGCATCGGTCAGCGCCTGGCCGAGATAGGCCATGATCAGCATCCCGTGCGAAAACACATCCGGAAATCCGGCCTTCTTGGCAAAATCGAGGTCGACATGGATCGGGTTATGATCTCCCGAGGCTCCGCAATAGAGCGCGAGGCGATGCCGCGTGATCGGCGGAAACTCCTTGTGGACGATGCGTTCGCCCACGCCGGGCTTTGTCGCGGTCATGATGGCCTCGGATTGCGGATAACGACGGTCCGGGAAGTGTCGGCGACATGCACGCCGTCCTGATTGGTGACCCTGGTCTCGACGACGACCAGCGTCATCGCCCCGCCCTTCTTGTCGGTGACGCCAGTGACTTTCGGCCTGAACGTCAGGGTGTCTCCGACGACAACAGGCGCGTAATAGTCGAAACGCTGCTCGCCATGCAGGACGCGGGCGAGATCGATGTTGAGTGCCGTCAGAAACTCGAACGGTTCCGTTGCATCCATCATCTCCAGGCAGAACAGATAGGTCGGCGGCACCGGCCGGTCGCTGAATCCAGCCGCGCGAGCCGCGTTTTCGTCGCGGTAGAGCGAATTGCCCTCGCCGAGCGTATCGAGAAAGAATCGCAGGCGCCCCGGCTCGACGCGCGCAATGACTGGCGTGAATTCACGCCCGACGGCGGACTGATCGACCATGACAGCCTCAGGCGCGTTCGTAGAGCGTTACGACGCAGGCGCCGCCGAGCCCGAGGTTGTGCTGCAAGGCAATCCGCGCGCCCTCCACCTGCGTGGTGTTTGCCGCTCCTCGCAACTGCCGCGTCAGCTCGTAGCATTGCGCGAGCCCGGTGGCGCCGAGCGGATGGCCTTTCGACAAAAGACCACCCGAGGGATTGGTGACGATCCTGCCGCCATAGGTGTTGTTGCCGTCATCGATGAAGCGCGCGGCCTCGCCCTCCTTGCACAGGCCGAGCCCCTCATAGGTGATCAGCTCGTTGTGGGCGAAGCAGTCGTGCAGCTCAACGACGTCGAGGTCTTCCGGCCCGATGCCGGCGGCCTCATAGACCTTGTTGGCGGCATCGCGCGCCATGTCGAAACCGACTACCTGCATCATGTCGCCTGCGGCGAAGGTAGAGGCCTTGTCCGTGGTCATCGCCTGGGCGCGGATGCGCACGTCGCTGCGCAGCCCGTGCTCTTTTGCAAACTTCTCCGACACGAGGATCGCCGCCGCCGCACCACAAGTCGGCGGGCAGGCCATCAGCCGCGTCATCACGCCGGGCCAGATCACCTGGTCGTTCATGACGTCATCAGCCGTGACCTCCTTGCGGAACAGCGCAAGCGGATTGTTCTTCGCGTGACGGCTTGCCTTCGCCCGCACCTTGGCGAAAGCGGACAATGGCGTGCCGTACTTTTTCATGTGGCTGAGCCCCGCGCCGCCGAAATAGCGCAGCGCCAGCGGCACGCCGGGCGCATCGACCAGCTTGTCGGCCGCCGCGTCGAATTCATCGAAGGCGCTCGGCCGATCGGTGAACACCGCCCCGAGCGCGCCAGGCTTCATCTGCTCGAAGCCGAGCGCCATCACGCAGTCGGCCGCGCCTGACTCGATCGCCTGCCGGGCCAGGAACAGCGCCGTCGATCCGGTCGAGCAGTTGTTGTTGACGTTGACGATCGGAATGCCGGTCATGCCGACAGGATAGAGGGCGCGCTGCCCGCAGGTGGAATCGCCATAGACATAGCCGACATAGGCCTGCTGCACCTTGCCATAGTCGATGCCAGCGTCCTCCAGCGCGAGCTTGGCCGCCTCCGCGCCCATCACGTGATACGGCGCGTTGGCGCCGGGCTTGACGAAGGGGATCATGCCGACGCCGGCGACGGTGGTGCGTGAAGTCATCGCTTCCTCCAAAAATTACCCGCTGGACTGTTTCTTACCCATGGGTAATATACGGCACGCCAATCCCGAGTCAACGCCGAACGCCTGCAGAAGACATGGACGGATCGCCCTCTTCCGCTACGACCCAGTCGCCATGGATGCCTTTCGAAAGCCGCCGCCGCGCGCGCGACGAGAAGCGCGAGGCGGTGCTGCGCACGGCGGTGCAGCTCTTTCTGGAGCAGGGTTATCACGGCACTACCCTCAACGACGTGGCCGAGCGGCTGAACATCACCAAGCCCGCGCTCTACAACTATTTCCGCAGCAAGGAAGAGATCCTCTACGAATGCTGGGCGATCGGTCATGAACGCGTCGACGACTGCATCGACGAGATCGACTCCGAAGGAGGCACGGGTCTGGCCAAGCTGCGCAAGCTGATCGCGCGCTATGCCGAGGTCATGACCACCGACAGCGGCAAGAGCATGGTTCGCTTCGACGTGCACGACCTCAGCGAGCACAACCGCAAGATCGTTCGTGCGGCCAAGCAAAAGATCGACCGCGCGTTCCGCCGCTACATCCGCGACGGCATCGAGGACGGCTCGATCGGGCCGTGCGACGTCAAGCTCTCGGCCTTTGCCATTGCGGGTTCGCTGAACTGGATCGGCCACTGGTATCAGCCGGGCGGCCCGCTACCCGCCGAGGAAATTGCCGGCGAGTTCGCCATCCGCCTCACCGAGGGGCTCGCGGCACGGCAATCGAGAAAGAAGGCGGGGAAACCGCCGGCAAGAGTGAAGCGTGGAGGAAAGCGATGAATATCACCCATGGCCTGCGGCGGGCGCTGCAAATCAATCGAAACGGATTGGCGATCGTCTATGGCGAGCGGCGCAAGACATGGAGCGAGATCGGCGACCGCGTGGCGCGCCTGGCCGCTGCCATTCGCGCCACGGGAGCCCAGCCCGGGGATCGGGTCGCCGTTCTGTCGATGAATTCCGACCGCTATCTCGAACTCTATCTCGCTGCCGGATGGTCCGGAACGGTGATCGTACCGCTCAACATCCGCTGGAGCGCGCTCGAGAATGAGGACGCGATGCGCGATTGCCGCGCCGGCCTTCTCTTCGTGGACAAGGCGTTTGCGCAGGTCGGCACAGTGCTCGCCAAGGCCATCGCCGGCCTGAAACTGGTTTATGTCGACGACGGCGAGACGCCCGCAGGCATGGACAGTTACGAAACGCTGATCGAGCGCACCGCGCCGATGCCCGACGCCATGCGCCAGGGCAGCGATCTCTGCGGCATCTTCTATACCGGCGGCACCACCGGCCGTTCCAAGGGCGTCATGCTCAGCCACGGCAATCTGATGGTGAATGCGCTCAATGCGCTTGGCGAAGGGCTCTGGCCGGCAACCTCGGTCTATCTGCATGCCGCGCCGATGTTCCACCTCGCCAATGGCGCGGCGATGTACTCGATCCTGCTCAGCGGCGGCTCCAACGTGGTCATCCAGGGCTTCACGCCCGACGGCGTCGCGGCGGCAATCCAGCGCGATCGCGTCACCGATACCCTGCTGGTGCCGACCATGATTCAGATGTTCGTCGATCATCCGAAGATCGGCGACTACGACCTTTCCTCCCTGAAAGGGATCGCCTATGGCGCCTCCCCGATCAGCGACGCCGTGATGAGCCGCGCCATGAAGGCGCTGCCGAACGTCCAGTTCACCCAGGCCTACGGCATGACCGAGCTGTCGCCGATCGCGACGCTCCTGCACTGGAAGGAACATGTCGGCGAAGGTCGCGCCAAGGGCCGGCATCGCGGCGCCGGCCGCGCCACGTTCGGCTGCGAGGTCAAGATCGTCGATGCCGACGACCGGAACGTGCCCACCGGTACCGTCGGGGAGATCGCCGTGCGCGGCGACAACGTCATGATGGGCTACTGGGAGCGGCCGGAGGAGACGGCCAAATCCGTCATCGACGGCTGGATGCACACCGGCGACGGCGGCTACATGGACGAGGATGGCTTCATCTACGTCGTCGATCGCGTCAAGGACATGATCATCTCCGGCGGCGAGAACGTCTATTCCGCCGAGGTGGAGAACGCGCTGGCCCAGCATCCGGCCGTAGCGCAATGCGCAGTGATCGGCATCCCGAGCGAACGCTGGGGCGAGCAGGTCCACGCCATCGTCGTGGCGAAGCCGGGCGCGAAAGCAACGCCGGAGGAATTGATGGAGTTCTGCAAGACGCTGATCGCCGGTTACAAATGCCCGCGCAGCGTCGAGGTAACCGAGACGCCAATGCCGCTCTCCGGCGCCGGCAAGATCCTCAAGCGCGAACTGCGCAAGCCGTTCTGGGAAGACAAGACCCGCTCGGTGAACTGACCGGCATCGCGCGACCAGGCTGCGTGCTGGCGCGAACCGCCATTCCAGGCCGCCCGGCGACGGACGCCGCGGGGCCCACGTCAACGAAGACCAAGAAAATCGGGAGGAATTGCGATGGCAGCCACATCGATGAACGTCGCGGACCGAGCGCTCGGGAAGATGGTCGTGGGCGGCATCCCTGCAACCGCGGCACGGCGCTTCCGGGATCGCGAGGCGATCTACTGCGTCAGCACCAACAGGCGCTTCAGCTTCCGCCAGCTCAACGAGCGCTGCAACCGGCTGGCTCATGGCCTCGCCGGTCTTGGCCTGAAGAAGCCGGATGTCGTTGCCTTCCTTTGCAGCAATCGGGCCGAGCTTGCCGAAATCTATTTTGCGCTGGCGAAGCTGGGCCTGATCGGGATTCCCATCAACTATCGTCTGGCGCCATCCGAGATCGTCACCCTGATGCAGGCGATGGATGCGAAAGCCCTGATCTACGAAACGCGATTTTCTCAGGCCGCCGACGAGGTTCGGGAAAAGCTGCCGCAGATAGCCACTTTCGTCGCGATCGGCGATGGCGTGCCCGGCTGGGCCCGGGACTATGAATCCCTTCTCGCCAACGCATCCAGCCTGGAACCGGAGGTCGAGGTCTTCGAACACGACCCCTACTATTTCAATCTGACGTCAGGCACGACCGGTCTTCCCAAGTCCTACATCCTGACGCATCTCAACAACGCTGCCGTCGGGCAGATGTTCGAGGCCTTCGATCTGTCGCACAACGACGTGCTGATGACGGTGTTTCCCGCCTTCGGCCGGGTTGGCTACGCCTGGATCCTCGCGGGAGTGATGTTCGGCGCGCGCAACGTCATCATGAATTTTTCACCCGCCGAAGTCCTGCAGACGATCGGAAGCGAGCGCGTGAGCATCGTCAATCTGGTAGCCACGATGGGAGCCATGCTGCTTGCCGAGCCCGGACTGAAGGAGCGCGATCTCTCCTCGCTACGCGGACTCGTCTTCGCCGGTTCGGTATTCCCCGCCACGTTGCGCGAAAAGGTGCAGGCGCAGCTTTGCTCCGAAATCTATGAATATTACGGCATGCAGGAGACCGGTGCGCTCACCGTTTCGACACCGGAGGATCGCAGATTCCGTCCCGAATCCATCGGCACGCCGCTTGCCTTCGCAGATGTGTATATCGAACGCGCGGACGGCGGCGTGGCCGCTCCGGGTGAACTCGGCGAGATCGTCGGACGTTCGCCGGCAACCATCACCAGCTATTTCAACAACCCGGAAAAGACCCAGGAGACATTCCGCGGCGGCTACGTGCATACCGGCGACCTCGGCATGATGGACGAGAAAGGATTCGTCTTCATCAAGGGACGCATCAAGGACATGATCGTCTCCGGCGGCCAGAACGTGCATGCCGCCGAGATCGAGGAAATCCTTCTCGGCCTGGAGGGCGTCGCGGATTGCGCGGTGTTCGGCCTGCCCGATGAATTGTGGGGTGAGCGCGTTTCGGTGCTGATCGTGCGCGGCGGGGCCTCGGGCGAGACACTCACTGCTGAAGCGGTGGAAACGCATTGCCGGTCGCGGCTCGCGGGCTTCAAGATCCCACGCACCATCCTGTTCGACAAGGAACCGCTGCCACGGACACCGACCGGAAAGGTGCAGAAGTTCCTGCTGGTGGAGCGCTACGCCGGATCATGACGCCGTTCGCCGCCCGTGCAGGCAAGCGGCCGCTTGCAGCCGCCGCCAAAATCGCAATAGATCGCTCGCGGCGCAGTCACCCGGAGACATTCCATGAAAGCCGTCGTGGTCGAGCAATACG
>JAHCKB010000165.1 GCA_026125985.1 Bradyrhizobium sp. | reverse complement strand
CCGACGCGTTCCGGCAAAGGCGTTGGCCTGGTGGTGCCCTCGCTTCTGACCTGGCCGGGCTCGGCCATCGTCCATGACATCAAGGGCGAGAACTGGCAGCTCACCGCCGGCTTGCGCTCCCGGCACGGCCGCGTGCTGCTGTTCGATCCGACCAATCCGAAATCGTCCGCCTATAATCCTTTGCTAGAGGTCAGGCGCGGCGAATGGGAAGTCCGCGATGTGCAGAACGTCGCCGATGTCCTGGTCGATCCCGAGGGCTCGCTCGACAAGCGCAACCATTGGGAAAAGACCAGCCACTCCCTTCTCGTCGGCGCCATCCTGCACGTCCTCTATGCCGAGGAGAACAAGACGCTCGCCGGCGTCGCTGCTTTTCTCTCCGATCCGAAACGCTCGATCGAGGCGACACTCTCCGCGATGATGGCGACGAAGCATCTCGGCGAAGCCGGCCCGCATCCGGTTGTCGCCTCGACGGCGCGCGAACTCTTCAACAAATCCGACAACGAGCGCTCCGGCGTGCTCTCGACCGCTATGTCCTTTCTCGGCCTCTATCGCGATCCCGTCGTGGCGGAGGTGACGAGCCGGTGCGACTGGCGCATCGCGGACCTCACGACCGACGAAAAGCCCGCCACGCTCTACATGGTCGTGCCGCCGTCCGACATCTCGCGGACCAAGCCGCTGATCCGCCTCGTCCTTAACCAGATCGGTCGGCGCCTCACCGAGGACCTGCACGCCAAGGAGCGCAAGCATCGCATCCTGATGATGCTCGACGAATTCCCGGCGCTCGGCCGCCTCGACTTCTTTGAGAGCGCGCTGGCCTTCATGGCCGGCTACGGCATCAAGAGCTTCCTCATCGCCCAGTCGCTCAACCAGATCGAGAAAGCTTACGGCGCCAATAATTCGATCCTCGACAATTGCCATGTCCGCGTCAGCTTCGCCACCAATGACGAACGGACCGCCAAGCGCGTCTCGGATGCGCTGGGCACCGCGACCGAGATGAAGGCGATGAAGAACTATGCTGGGCACAGGCTCTCGCCCTGGCTCGGCCACCTGATGGTGTCTCGTTCGGAAACCGCCCGTCCGCTGCTCACCCCAGGCGAGATCATGCAGCTCCCACCGACCGACGAGATCGTCATGACCGCTGGCACGCCGCCGGTGCGGGCGAAGAAGGCGCGCTATTACGAGGATGCACGGTTCCGCGAGCGCGTGCTTGCGCCCCCCGATCCGACGAAATGCGGGCACACCCGTCATAAGGACGGCTGGTCGACGCTCCAGCTGCAAAAGCCCGATCCCGCGCTGGTAGCCGCCCACAAGCCCGACAAGGCCAATGCGGGCCTGCGCCGCGAACCCGAGCTTCCCGACCATGTTGCGATCGTCAAGGAGACGACCGAGATGCGTCCCGCCGAGGAGTTCACGCGCATCCTCGACGACGAGCCGGAAGACGTCGCGCGCCAGCGCCAGACGCTTCGTCGCCAAATGACCGGCATCGCCCGCCAGGTCTCGCTCGATCCCGGCGACAACATGGAGTTGTGACACGATGCGCGACCGTCTCAATCTCACTTTGCCCGTCGAACTCATCGGGCGCATCAATGAGCTTGCAGATCGCAAGAAGCTGCCAAGGTCCGCGATCGTCGAGGCGGCGGTCAGTTCGTTCCTGTCGCCCGACCATGCCGATGCGCGGGAAGCAGCCTTCGCACGTCGGCTCGACAGGCTGTCCCGACAGGTCCAGCGGATGGAGCGCGATCTCGGCGTCACCGCCGAAACACTGGCGCTCTATGTGCGCTTCTGGCTGTCGATCACCCCGCCCGTGCCGCCGGACGCCCACGCCGCCGCGCAGGCCAAAGGCCGCGAGCGGTTCGACGGCTTCGTGGAGACGCTCGGCAAGCGATTGCAGAAGGGCCAGAGCTTCCTGCGTGAGATTCCTGACGACGTTCCTGCCGCCTCTCCAAATGAGGAGCCCAGGTGACCGCTTCGCCACGCACGATGAGAACTATTCCATGAAGGTGGCGAGGTTTGCCAACGTCGACCGCAGGCCGACATCATGATCGGCTTTGCTGATGCCGAAGGGGACATTTTCGCAAGTTATCGTCAGCTCCGTCCCGGCAGGCGCTGGTGACAGGCTCCACGTCATCCGCCTGTCCCCTGCAAAAGCAGGGTCTTCCGATTCAAACGTCACAGCATGAACGGCCTTCTCGTCGTGGGCGAATTCGATAAAACGGCCCTCGACGATATCCATGTTCTCAGCGGTCTTCCCCCGGTTCTCGTGATCCCCGCGATAGGTCAGCACCATCCTGTAGCGCCCGCCTACGCGCGGCTCGAATATCTCGACGCGGCCGATCATCCCAGCAGGCGGCAACCATCGTTCCCATGCGCTCCCATCAACGAACGCACGATAGATCGTTTCGGCCGGCGCCGCGATCAAGCGCGCTGCTGAGTCGATCCTTCGCTCTGCATCAGATTTGCCCATCATGGCCCTCCTTGCATCGTCTTGGACGCGCTGCTCCGCCGTTCTCCTGTATTTGCACGCTACGCTACTACGCCTCTGATTTCTTGTTGAAGTCGCCTCAGATCTGGCTCTTTTAATCAACCCCGCATGGGGGTGCGTCTGTCAGTCCCGGCTGGAAATCGGGGCGATATGGCGGCTGTGCATCAACATTCAGAACGTCACGCGCGCGGCGCGCGCATGCTGCGAACGGCGCTCGGTCCAGCCATCGCGCGGTTTCTGGAAGACGTTGCCGTCGTCGAGGTGATGCTGAACCCGGACGGGCGCATCTGGATTGATCGTCTCTCCGAAGGGCTGACTGATACGGGCGAGCGACTGTCGGCGATCGACGGCGAACGCATCGTGCGTCTGGTCGCGCATCACGTTGGCGCGGAGGTTCACGCGCGGAGCCCGCGTGTCTCCGCCGAGCTTCCCGAAACTGGTGAACGCTTCGAAGGGTTATTGCCTCCCGTTGTCGCGGCGCCTGTCTTCGCCATCCGCAAGCCCGCTGTCGCGGTGTTCACGCTCGACGACTATGTCGCCGCCGGCATCATGTCCGCCGATCAGGCCGCGTCGCTACGTATCGCGGTCGCCTCCCGCGCCAACATTCTTGTCGCAGGCGGCACATCGACCGGCAAGACCACGCTGACCAACGCGCTGCTGGCCGAAGTCGCGAAGAGCGCGGATCGCGTCGTCATCATCGAGGACACGCGCGAGCTGCAATGCCGCGCGGAAAACCTTGTCTCGCTGCGAACGAAAGACGGCGTGGCGACGCTCTCCGATCTCGTGCGGTCGTCGCTGCGCCTGCGGCCCGATCGCATTCCCATCGGCGAGGTGCGCGGCTCCGAAGCGCTTGATCTCCTCAAAGCCTGGGGCACCGGCCATCCCGGCGGCATCGGCACGATCCATGCCGGAACCGGCATCGGCGCGCTGCGCCGTCTCGAACAGCTCATCCAGGAAGCCGTCGTCACGGTCCCGCGCGCGCTGATCGCCGAGACCATCGACCTCGTTGCCGTCCTCTCGGGCCGCGGGTCCGCGCGCCGGCTCGCCGAACTCGCCCGCGTCGAGGGGCTCGGCCCTGACGGCGACTACCACATCACCCCTGCCACTTCGAACCCCATGGAGCCCGCATGATCCGTACGGTCATCCGTATCCGCCGCACCTTCGCGGCGGCTGTCGCCGTCGCCACCATCAATCTCATCCTCGCACCAGTCGCTCACGCCTCCGGTTCGTCAATGCCCTGGGAACAACCGCTTCAGAAAATCCTTCAGTCAATTGAAGGTCCGGTCGCCAAGATCGTCGCCGTCATCATCATCATCGCAACCGGCCTCGCGCTCGCGTTCGGCGACACCTCCGGCGGCTTTCGTCGCCTGATCCAGATCGTCTTTGGGCTTTCGATCGCCTTCGCCGCGTCGAGCTTCTTCCTGTCCTTCTTTTCCTTCGGCGGTGGGGCGCTCATCTGATGGCGGTCGCCTTCGAGCAACTCGACGCCGTTCCGGGATATTCGGTCCCGGTCCATCGTGCGCTGACCGAGCACATCCTGCTCGGCGGCGCGCCGCGTTCCATCGCGATCCTGAACGGGACGCTGGCCGGAGCCGTGGGCCTCGGCCTGCGCCTCTGGCTGGTCGGCCTCCTCATCTGGGCCGTCGGGCATTTCGCGGCGGTGTGGGCGGCGAAACGCGATCCGCTCTTCGTGGAAGTCGGCCGCCGCCATCTGCGCATCCCCGGTCATCTGTCGGTCTGAGGAGCGCGCCCCATGATGAACCTCGCCGAATATCGCCGTTCCGCCAGCCGCCTTGCCGACTATCTGCCCTGGGTCGCTCTCGTCGCTTCGGGTGTCGTACTCAACAAGGACGGCTCGTTCCAGCGCACGGCTCGCTTTCGCGGCCCTGATCTCGATTCCGCCGTCGCCGCCGAGTTGGTCGCCGTCGCCGGCCGCATCAACAACGCCTTCCGCCGTCTCGGATCGGGCTGGAGCATTTTTGTCGAAGCGCAGCGCCATGAGGCCGAGACCTATCCCAATAGCGTCTTTCCCGATCCAGCCTCTGGCCTGGTCGATGCCGAGCGCAAGGCCGACTTCGAGGAAGAAGGGATCCATTTCGTATCGGGATATTTTCTCACCTTCCTCTTTCTGCCGCCGGCCGAGGAAGCCGCGCGCACCGAAGCGTGGCTTTACGAAGGTCGTGAGCGCAGCAGCGTCGATCCTCATGAAATCCTGCGCGCCTTCACCGACCGCACCGATCGCGTTATCGCGCTGCTCGACGGCTTCATGCCGGAATGCGCCTGGCTCGATGATAGCGAGACGCTGACTTACCTCCATTCCTGCGTTTCGACGAAACGTCATCGCGTCCGTGTTCCCGAGACGCCGATCTATCTCGACGCACTGCTGGCTGATCAGTCGCTGACCGGCGGGCTGGAGCCACGCCTTGGCGATCAGCACGTTCGCATCCTCACCATCACCGGCTTTCCGACCGCGACCACACCCGGCCTGCTCGACGATCTGAACCGGCTGGCGTTCCCGTATCGCTGGTCCACGCGGGCGATCCTGATCGACAAGACCGATGCGACGAAGTTGCTGACGAAGATCCGACGGCAGTGGTTTGCCAAGCGCAAGTCAATCGCCGCGATCCTCAAGGAGGTAATGACCAACGAGCAATCCGTGCTGGTCGATACCGATGCGTCGAACAAGGCGGCTGACGCCGATATGGCCTTGCAAGAACTCGGCGCGGATGTGGCGGGTATGGCTTATGTCACCGCGACCATCGCGGTCTGGGATGCCGATCCGCGTCTTGCCGATGAGAAACTGCGCCTCGTCGAGAAGGTCATTCAGGGCCGCGACTTCACGGCCATGATCGAAGGTGTGAATGCCGTCGAGGCCTGGCTCGGCTCGCTCCCCGGACATGCCTACGCCAATGTCCGCCAGCCGCCGGTCTCGACGCTCAATCTCGCCCACATGATCCCCCTCTCTGCCGTGTGGGCGGGGCCGGAACGGGACGAGCATTTCAATGCGCCCCCACTACTTTACGGCAGAACGGAAGGCTCGACCCCGTTCCGGTTTTCTTTGCACGTCGGCGATGTCGGGCACACGCTGGTCGTCGGCCCGACCGGCGCGGGCAAATCGGTCCTGCTCGCCCTCATGGCCTTGCAGTTCCGCCGATACGAACGGTCCCAGGTCTTCGCCTTCGACTTCGGCGGTTCGATCCGCGCCGCCGCAATCGCCATGGGCGGCGACTGGCACGATCTCGGCGGCGGGCTGACCGAAGGCTCCGACGCTTCCGTCTCGCTCCAGCCGCTCGCCCGCATTCACGACACCTATGAGCGTGCCTGGGCTGCCGACTGGATCGTGGCGATCCTGATGCGCGAAGGCATCACGATCACGCCCGAAGCCAAGGAACATATCTGGACGGCGCTGACCTCGCTCGCCTCCGCGCCGGTCGAGGAGCGCACTATCACCGGCCTGTGTGTCCTGCTTCAGTCCAATGATCTGAAACAGGCGCTGCGTCCGTACTGCGTTGGCGGTCCCTATGGCCGACTGCTCGATGCCGAGGCCGAACAGCTTGGCCGCGCCGCGGTGCAGGCATTTGAAATCGAGGGGCTTGTCGGAACCGGCTCGGCCCCGGCCGTGCTCGCGTATCTGTTTCACCGCATCGGCGACCGGCTCGACGGCCGCCCGACGCTGCTCATCATCGACGAAGGCTGGCTCGCGCTGGACGATGAAGGCTTCGCCGGCCAGCTTCGCGAATGGTTGAAGACGTTGCGCAAGAAGAATGCGTCCGTCATCTTCGCCACGCAGTCGCTCAGCGACATCGACGGCAGCAATATCGCGCCCGCGATCATCGAGAGCTGCCCGACGCGGCTGCTTCTGCCGAACGAACGCGCGATAGAGCCGCAGATCACAGCGATCTATCGCCGCTTCGGCTTGAATGACCGGCAGATCGAGATACTGGCGCGGGCGACGCCGAAGCGCGACTACTACTGTCAGTCGCGGCGCGGCAATCGGCTGTTCGAATTGGGACTCAGCGAAGTCGCCCTCGCGCTTTGCGCCGCGTCCTCGAAATCCGACCAGACGCTGATCGCCAACCTCGTCGCCGAGCATGGCTGCGAAGGATTCCTCGCGGCCTGGCTCCAGTCCCGCGATGCCGGTTGGGCCGCCGATCTCATCCCGACTTTCCCGTCCCTCATCCCCCAGGCCGAAAAGGAGATTGAATCATGAAACCTCGTAACATCCGTTCGCGCGCCATGATCCTGGCAGCGACCATGCTCGCAGCGCCCATTGCGCTCGCGCCGATGCTCGCAACGCCCGCGCATGCGCTGATCGTGTTCGATCCATCGAACTATGCGCAGAACGTCCTGACCGCTGCGCGCTCGCTCGAACAGATCACCAATCAGATCACGTCGCTTCAGAACCAGGCGCAGATGCTCATCAACCAGGCGCGCAATCTGGCGAGCCTTCCGTTCTCCGCGCTCCAGCAACTTCAGCAGAACGTCCAGCGCACCCAGCAGCTTCTCAGCCAGGCGCAGGGCATCGCCTTCAACGTCCAGCAAATCGACCAGATGTTCCAGCAGAAGTACGGGAGCGCCTCGATGTCGGCGACCGATCAGCAGCTCATCACCGACGCGCGCTCACGCTGGCAGAATACGGTTGGCGGTTTGCAGGACGCCATGCGCGTGCAGGCCGGCGTCGTGAGCAATATCGACACCAACCGCACGCAGATGTCGGCGCTGGTCAGCCAGAGCCAGTCGGCGACCGGTGCGTTGCAGGCGACGCAGGCCGGCAACCAGCTCCTCGCGCTTCTCGCCCAGCAGCTTGCCGATCTTACCGCTGTTGGAGCTGCCAACGGTCGCGCGCAGATGCTGACCGAAGCCGAGCGCACGGCAGCCGCCGAACAGGGCCGCGAGCAGCGTCGCCGATTTCTGACGCCGGGCAGTGGCTACCAGCCGGGCAACGCGCAGATGTTCAACGGCAACTGAGGGCGCAAGCATGGACGGCAAGATGCTGGCGCGCATCGGCGCAATCACGTTCGTCGCTGTCGCCTTGACAGTGACCGCGATCGAGCTGACCCGCAAGGACGACGCGCCGACATCTTCGCCGATGCCGCAGCACCGCCCCGCAACCAATCCGCTGCGCGACGCGCAGCGCCGCTGTCAGCAGCTCGGGCAGGCCGCGGCGAACGACACCGAATGCCTGCACGTCTGGGCCGAGACCCGCGACCGCTTCCTCGGAAAGACGCCGGCGCCCGCCGCGCCTCTGACTCGGGAAGGGCGGTGATGCATGGGTAGCGGCGTCATCGACAATTTCCTCGGGGTTTTTACCCGCTATATCGACTCCGGCTTCGGGCTGCTGTCCGGCGAGGTCGGCTTCATCGCCACCACGCTGATCGTCATCGACGTGACGCTGGCGGCCCTGTTCTGGAGCTGGGGCGCCGATGACGACATCATCGCGCGCCTCGTCAAGAAGACGCTGTTCGTGGGTGTCTTCGCCTACCTGATTTCCAACTGGAACAATCTCGCCAAGATTGTCTTCGACAGCTTCGCCGGCCTCGGCCTGAAGGCGAGCGGGACGGGGTTTTCGACGGCGGACCTGATGCGTCCCGGCAAGGTCGCGCAGACCGGCCTCGACGCCGCCCGGCCGTTGCTCGAAGCGATCTCGCCCCTGATGGGCTGGATCTCGGTATTCGAGAACCTGATTCAGATCGTCTGCCTGCTCTTCGCCTGGGCGCTGGTGATCATCGCCTTCTTCATTCTGGCGATCCAGCTCTTTGTCACCCTCATCGAGTTCAAGCTCTCGACGCTCGCCGGCTTCGTGCTGATCCCTTTCGGTCTGTTCGGCAAGACGGCCTTCATGGCCGAGCGGGTGCTCGGCAACGTCATCTCGTCAGGAATCAAGGTACTGGTGCTTGCCGTCATCATCGGTATCGGCTCGACGCTGTTTTCGCAGTTCACGCAGAGTGCCAGCGCGCAGACGCTGACTGTCGATCAGGCCATGGCCATCGTGCTGGCCGCGCTGTCGTTGCTCGGTCTCGGCATCTTCGGTCCCGGCATCGCCAATGGTCTCGTCTCCGGCGGTCCGCAGCTTGGCGCGGGCGCCGCCGTGGGAACCGGCCTTGCTGTCGGGGGCGCGGCAGTGGCTGCCGCTGGAGCGGCGGGCCTGGCCGCCAAGGGAGGAGCAGCAGCCATCTCGGGCGGCGCGGCAGCCGTTCGTGGTGGCGCCACGGCCGCAGGTAGCGCTTCGTCAGCCTACACCCTTGGTTCTCTCGGGCAGTCTGGCGCATCCGGCGTGGCCTCCGGCCTTGGTGGCGTCGCGCGCGCCGCCGGCTCTGCCGTCGCATCACCGCTACGCCGCGCCGCCGCCCGCGCTGGCGAGAGCGTCAAATTAAGCAACGCTGATGGCGCGAAAGCCGGATTCGCCATGACAGGCGGCGCCTCGACCATCGGAACGGTCGGGGGCGCCCCTGCAGCCGATGCCTCATCCGCTGAAAGCCAGACAACTGTACGCGGCGGCGCGCCCGATTGGGCAAGGCGTATGAAGCGCCATCAGGCCGTGAGTCACGGCGTCAGTGCCGCTGCTCACGCCGTCCGCTCCGGCGACAGCCACGGCTCCGGCTCCTCCGTCAACCTCTCCGAAAGCGATCGCTCATGAACCTGTTTCGACGACCCGCCGCGCATTACGGCAAGACACCGCAACCCGAGACGCCCTATCAGAAGGCCGCCCAAATCTGGGACGAGCGCATCGGTTCCGCTCGCGTCCAGGCGAAGAACTGGCGATACATGGCCTTCGGATCGCTGATCCTGTCGGCCGGCTTCGCCGCCGCGCTCGTCTGGCAATCCGCGCGCGGGACCGTCGTGCCGTGGGTGGTGCAGGTCGACAATCTCGGCCAGGCGCAATCCGTCGCGGCCGCTACGGCTGACTATCGCCCGACCGATCCGCAAGTGGCCTGGCATCTCGCCCGCTTCGTCGAACAGGTCAGGAGTATTCCAGCCGATCCGATCATCGTCCGGCAGAACTGGCTGCGCGCCTATGAATGGACCACTGATCGCGGCGCGGCCGCGCTCAACGACTATGCCCGCGCCAACGACCCCTTCGCCAAGGTCGGCAAGCAGCAGATCGCGGTGGAAGTCTCTAGCGTCATCCGCGCTTCGGCGGATTCCTTCCGCGTTGCCTGGACTGAGCGTCGCTACGAGGACGGCAAGCTTTCTGCGACCGAGCGCTGGACCGCGATCCTGACCATCGCGGTTCAACCGCCGCGCGACGCCGAACGGCTCAAGGCCAATCCGCTCGGCATCTACATCAACGCAATCTCATGGTCGCGGGAGATGAGCCAATGATCGGGTCGACGATCCGCAAAGGCGGGCCGCCGTCTTTCCGTAAATCCGCAATCGCGGCTTTGCTGCTTTCCGCAAGCGCGCTTGCGGGCTGCGCCAGCAAACCGCCGGAGATCAGCTACGATTCAAGCGTGCCGCCTTTGCCCGCTGTTTCGGCCGCCGTCACCGATGATCGGCCGAAGCCGTTGCATGTCCCACCAGCCTGGATGCCTGCGCGTGGAGGCGCCGCCGCAGGCACCCCGACAGCCCGCGTCGAGAACGCCAACGTCGCCGCCCGCGTTCAGCCGCGCCGCGAAGGCTATTACAACGCCATCCAGATTTATCCATGGTCGGATGGTGCGCTCTACCAAGTCTATGCCGCGCCGGGGCAGATCACCGACATCGCGCTTGAGCCCGGCGAAAGCTTGACCGGCGCA
>JAHCKB010000164.1 GCA_026125985.1 Bradyrhizobium sp. | reverse complement strand
CTGAAGGCGATACGCGATGCAGCCCTTTTGCTTGCCGCCGCCGAGGCAGCGGGTGGGATCGCCGCGGCGCTCGAGCTGACGGTCGAGTATCTCAACACCCGCATGGCATTCGGGCGCAAGATCGGCAGCTATCAGTCGCTCAAACATACCTGCGCGGATATCCTGGTCGGACTTGAGCGGTCGCGCTCGCATGTCTATCACGCCGCATCGCTGCTTGCGGCCGGCGAGGACGCCGAGATTGCCTTGCGGATGGCGAAGGTAGAGGCCGGCGACAGCATGGTGTTTGCCGGCGACCGGGCGGTGCAGTTTCACGGCGGATTCGGCTTCACTTTTGAATGCGATGCCCAGCTTTACCTGCGCAGAGCGCTCTGGCTGCAATATTCCTTTGGCGATGCGACGCACCACCGGCGCAGGCTGGCCGATCTGCTGCTGCCCGCAGCATGACCGGACCGGCATTCCTTACTCCAGACGAGGCGATCGACAGCAATGGCCGCTAACGGCTCCCCAGTGAACGAAGACCGCATCCCCGTCATCGTCGGCGTGGGCGAAATCGTCGATCGTCCGAAGGAGATCGTCGACGGCCTCGAACCTCTCGCGCTGCTCGAAGCGGCCCTCAAGCGCGCGGAGGCCGACTCCGGCGCGAAACTGCTTGGCGAAATCCAGTCGCTCGACGTCGTCAGCTTCCTGAGCTGGCGCTATCGCGACCCGGAAAAGCTGCTGGCGGCGCGGATCGGCGCCAGCCCGGCGCATTGCTACTATGGTCCGGTCGGCGGCGAGACCCCGATCAAGTATCTCCACGAGGCGGCCAAGCGGATTGCGCGCGGCGAGTGCAGCGTCGCGGCGGTCTGCGGAGCGGAGGCGCAATCGACTGCAACCAAGGCCGAGCGTGCCGGCGTGAAGCTGCCCTGGACGCCCTTCGCCGACGACGTCGAAGCGCCCAAGCGCAACGCAGCGTTCCAGAAGCCGATGGCGATCAAGATGGGCGTATTTCAGCCGATCACGGTCTATCCGCTCTATGATTCCGCCACCTCCGCTCATTGGGGACAGACTCCGCGAGAGGCGCTGGCCGAATCCGGCGAGCTCTGGTCCACCTACGCCGCCGTCGCCGCCGAGAATCCCAACTCCTGGCTAAAGAAGACTTTCTCGCCGCAGGAGATCACGACGCCTTCTCCGGACAACCGGCTGATCGCCTGGCCCTACACCAAGCTGATGGTAGCCAATCCGTCGGTGAACATGGGCGGAGCGGTCCTGCTGACCAGCCTCGCCAAAGCGCGTGCGGCCGGCGTGCCGGAAAGCCGCATCCTCCACGTCCTGGGCGGCGCATCCGCCCAGGAACCGGTCGACTATCTGGACCGCGATCAGTTCGTCGAGAGCCACTCGCAGAATGCGGTGCTCAAGGCGAGTATTGACCTCGCCGGCGGCGACGGCAGGAAGTTCGACGCCATCGAGCTTTATAGCTGCTTTCCCGTCGTGCCCAAGATGGCGCGGCGCACGCTGGGCCTTGGGCCTGACGTGAAGCCGACGGTCACCGGAGGCCTCACCTTCTTCGGCGCGCCGCTCAATACCTACATGACTCACGCGGCCTGCGCGATGGTGCGCAAGCTGCGCGAGAGCGGCAGGCTGGGCCTGCTCTACGGCCAGGGCGGCTTTGTCACCAAGCATCATTCGCTGGTGCTGTCACGCGAGGCCCCGCAACAAGCCATGGCGCAGGATACCAGCGTACAGGCCGAGGCCGACCGCCACTGGCGCAAGGTGCCGGAGTTCGTCACCGAAGCCAGCGGCAAGGGCAAGGTCGAGGCTTTCACGGTGATCTACCGCGGCAACGGCGAGATCGTGCATGGCGCCACCATGCTGCGCACGGAGGACGACCGCCGCACGCTCGGTCGCATTCCCGAAAGCGATGTCCGCACGCTGGCGCGCCTCTTCGACATGGACCACACGCCCGTCGGCGCAATCGGGGACATCGTCACCGCCGCCGATGGCCTGCCGGAATGGCGGGTGGCCTGAGACTCTTGCCTGCCCATGGTCTTTTCTGAACCCCGCAGGAAGATGCGCGGGCCCGGCTCAGGCCGCCCTCACCGTATCCAGGAACTTGCCGACCTCGCTCTTGAGACGGCCGCTGTCGCCTGACAGCGATTGCGCTGCAGCGAGCAACTGCGATGAGGCGGTCCCCGTTTCGCTGGCGCCGCGCTGGACGTCGGCAATGTTGGACGACACCTGCTGCGTGCCATGGGCGGCAAGCTGCACATTGCGCGAGATCTCCTGTGTGGCCGCGCCCTGCTCTTCCATGGCGGCGGCAATGGTCGAGGAAATCTCCGACAGACGCTCGATGGTGGCACTGATTTCCATGATCGCGCCGACCGATTCCTGGGTGGCCCCCTGGATTCCGGTGATCTGCTGGCCGATCTCGCCGGTAGCCTTTGAGGTCTGTTCGGCAAGCGCTTTCACCTCGGAGGCCACCACGGCAAAACCGCGACCGGCATCGCCCGCACGCGCCGCCTCGATGGTGGCGTTGAGCGCAAGCAGATTGGTTTGCGCGGCGATCGTGTTGATGAGCTCGACCACGTCACCGATGCGACCGGCCGCCTTCGACAGCGCGCCGACGCGGTCGTTGGTGCGGCGGGCCTGATCGACGGCCTCGTTGGCGATGCGGGCCGATTCCTGCACCTGGCGGCTGATCTCGTTGACCGATCCCGACAGTTGCTCGGCGGCAGAGGCTACCGACTGCACGTTGGTGGAGGCTTCTTCCGATGCCCCCGCCACCAGATTGGTGAGTTCCTGGGAACGTTCCGCGGTTGCGGTGAGAGTGGAAGCCGAGGTCTCGAGCTCGCTCGAGGCCGAAGAGACGGTCTCCACGATCTCGCCGACCGCGCTTTCGAAGTGGTCGGCCAGTCGTATCATGTCGGCACGACGTCGCTCCGCGACGATCTGGTCCTGCTTCGTCCTGGTTTCGGCCTCGTCGCGAGCCTTCTGCTCCGCGTTCCGGCGTATGACCGTAACGGTCTTGGCGAGGTCGCCAATCTCGTCGCCGCGGCTGGCTCCGGGAATGACGACGTCGAGATTGCCACCCGCCATCTCGCCGAGCGCCCCGTTCAGTCGCATCATCGGCCGGGCAACGCCAAGGAAGGAGAAAGCGACGGATGCCATCAGCGAGACAACCACGATGATCGCAACGATCAGGTTGATGCGGCTGGACCTCTCGATGACGGCGGCGGCTTCCTCGCGCGAGGCTCTCACAGTGCCCTGGGACGCACTCACCTGGGCCTCCATGAGGGAGCCGGCTTCCTCGACGAGCTTGCTCGAACGCTCGGCGACCTCGGCCCTTGCGGCCTCCGTTTTGACCGACGCGTCGGTAAGATCGACAAAGCGGCTGATGATGGCGCTCAGACCGTCGACCAGCTCATGCAGCTTCTTCTCATCGCTCCTGTCCCGCGTCTGCTTGAGCAGCGAACCGAGCTGGGTCTTGGAATGTCCGACCACCTGGGCGACCTTGGGGTCTCCCGTGAGGCCAAAGCGGAAGACCAGCGCCCGCAGCGCATTGACCTTGGCGTCGGCCTGATAGAACAGGCTCTCAACCTCGTCGCGGTTGTCGATGCGTGCAAACACGGAAGAGTTGATCGCCGTCTGGAATGCCCGGAACCACTCCCCGGAAATCGCGTCGCGCTGCTCTGTCTGCTCAAGGGAATCCTTTTGCAGCACGGCGAGCTCCTCCGCGGCCACGGTGTAGGATTCCATTAACGATTTCACCTTGAGCAGCCGCTCCTTGGTTTCCGTTCTCTGTGCACTGGCCAGCGCCCCGTCGATCTCCTTTTTCTGGGCCGTGCTGAAGCTCTGCATACTGGCCAAACTCTGGTAGACGTCGCTTACGGTCTTGGCCAGACGGACGTTGCGTTCGGCAAGCTGGATCATTCGCAGATGTATCTGGCTCTCGGAAGCTGCGTCGATCACCCGCTGGGCCCGGGCGGCGCCCCTGTTGGCGGCCCCGACCTCCGCATCGGAGATCAGCTGGTTGGCCACCAGGCCGACCGAAAGAAGGATGCCAACCGCTCCCGCAAGCCCGAGCTTGTTGCCGATACGATTAAGTCTGATCATTCCGCGAACCCCAGCTTCCCCAAGCAAGATCGGTGGTTCCGAGACTCTGAGCGACGCAACCTTAGCGGTTTTCATCGCAACCTAGGCTACCTTCGGTTAATTTAGAGTTCCAGAAGATCTGGCAGATGTGCGCCGGTTACCTGCCGGCTCACGTATTTCTACCGGGAGGAATGTGGGCTAATCCCGGCGCGCCGCCGCTACGGTCTGTTGGGGCGTTTCGCCGAACAGGTCTCGGTAAAGCGTCCGTAGTTCACCTATGTGCCAGAAGCCGTTGGCCAACGCGATTGCCTTCAATGTTGCTTCCGTCCCGCCCTGGACAAGCTGCTGCCGCACGTTCCACAACCGCGTGAGCCGGATGTAGCGGTGCAAGCTCAGGCCCCGGACGATAACAACCGCGTTGTTCAGCGTGCGCACCGAAACGCCAAACTCCCTGGCTAGCTCGGCGCTATGATGAATTGTCCTCGAAGCATTCTGCTGCAGGAATTCGTCGAGCCTGCGGACCAGCGAAAGATAATTTCCGAGATCTGCCTGCCGGGGGCTGTCCGATGGTTGGGCCATTTGCAGGGCATGGTCCGTTGCCTGCAACAGCGATTCCTCAATCTGGTCGACCACCTGCGGCTCGGCCAGCAGATCGGCCGAGTTCGAGGCCAGCAAGAAGATGTCGCGCGTCACCGACCGCAGTGCGTCCAGTGCCGCCTGCTGCGTGGCGATCGCGCGGACCCTTCCGGTCTGGCCCGGCCAGCCGCGATCCTCAATGGCATCGAATTTCACGAAGGCGAGGAGATTGGCCTGCGGCTCGACGAACTCGCAGGCAACCTCGCCCCTGGCAAGCAGTATCGAAGGCGGTCGAACCTCGTTGCCGTCGAGGACAGCCGATACAGCATCATCTATCCCGTAACAGACGATCGCGCCGGTCGAGCGGTATCTGGCTTGAAGAATGCGCGGAAACGTCCGCTGCAGGAAGATCGAACAGGACCTCAGTTCCACGGCGGCAAAGCACGCAGCAAAGCCCCGCCAGTGCAGCGGAATGCTCCTGTGATCGCCGAGACTTTCAATGCTCCGGAAGTGATCGAAATCCGCAGAGCGATTGATCGTCAGGGCGCGTGTGCTCCGCAACTGGTCAAGCACCGGACAGCGCCATGTTGGGTCGCCGCAACGCACGCGGCAGCCGGATCGAGTCGGCCCGCCTCACAATGGTTGCGGACGTGGAGACTACACTCGCGTAGAATAGCGGCAAGGCGAAAGCAGGGCCGAGTCCGGGTTTCTACGGGGGGGCCGGAGTCGATTGCAAAACTCCAACCGTATCACGGAATTTCGCAGCATCCGTCCTCGGCCGAGCGCCGGCACGTCTGCACCGTGACCCGCTTCGCCCCTTACTGAATCGGCCTGCTGATCTTCGCGCCAGGATTTTCTGGAAGAATTTTGTCTATCTAGAATGGCTCATTCAGCCGAGCCGATCGCGTGCTGCCGCGAGCGTTTGCTGCGGCGTCTCGCCGAATGTCGTGCGGTAGAGCGAACCGAATTCACCCATGTGCCAAAAGCCGTTGGCGAGCGCGATCGACTTGATCACCGTCGCCGAGGAGCCCAGCGCGAGTTGCTGACGCACGTTCCACAGGCGCTTCAGCCTCACATAACGATGCAGGCTCATGCCGCGAATGGACGTCACTGCATTGTGCAGTGTGCGCACGGAAACGCCAAGCTCGCTCGCGATGTCGGCGCTGTACAGCGTACGGCTCGCATTGAACGCGAGATATTCGTCGAGCCTTCGGACCAGTGTGAGGTACTGCGTCAGGTTGGAACGCCGTCCCGCGATCTCCGGCACCGACTGCATGACACGATCGACCGCCTGAAGCAAAGACTCCTCCAGGTTCTCGATCATGTGAGATTCTGCGAAGGCGCCGGGACGTGAAGCAAGCGTGAAAATATCGCGCGTGACCGATCGTAGCGCATCGAGTTGGGCCGCATGCGTCGGGATCAGCATGGCGCCGTCCGGTCTTCCCGGCCAATCACGCGCGTCAACGACATCGAAATTGATGATCGCAAAGAGATTGGCCCGGGACTCCAACACCTCGCATGCCGCACTGCCCCGCGACAGCATGACCGCCGGAAGGCGCATCGGCACGCCGTTGAGCGCCGCGGATACAGCCTCATCCATCGCGAATGCAACAATCGCACCGCTGGAGCGATACGTACCCTGCAGAATGCGCGGGAAGGTCTGTTGCAGGTGGATCGCACAGGATTTCAGCGCAACCGTCGCAAACGAGGCAGCGAAACCCTTCAGGTCGAGCGGGATGCTCCGCACATCTCCCACCCGCTCGATACCCCGAAAATGATCGAAATCGACCGAACGATTGATCTTCAGCGCTGTGGAATCGACTAGCTGATCGAGCAGTGACACGTTCTCTATTCCAAGAAAGGAGGCAATACAGTTTTACGGAGAGCGCGATGGCGAGAGATATCAAAAAGCGGCACGGCTCTTCCCGCCTGAGACCTCCCGCCCGAACAAGCAAAATAACCCTATCGAATCTGCGTGCCCCGACCCGAACCAAAAATCAAGTTTGAACCGATGCGCCGGTCGACAAAATCGGGCTGCGAACGCACGAAGACGTCAATTTTCTATCGAGACGCGGCTTCGTTCATTCGACGCATCTTGAGCGCGAGATGGCGCTGTCGTTTGGCAGAGGCCGTGACAGCAGCCCCGCCTGCAGCACGAGCGAACGGACGTCAGCTCAATGCATCAATCCAAGCGCGTCGGAGAAGAACTGCGGCCCGCCGAAGTTGCCGGACTTCAAGGCGAGCAGCATCTCCCCGTCCTTTGCGCCGACGGCACGCAAGACCGGAACGCCCGCCGCGATTTCTTCGCCGACGAGAAAACCGGGAATACGCAAACGGTCGACGACCGCGCCTGAAGTTTCACCGCCGGCGACGATGAGGCGGCGCACGCCGGCGTTCGTCAGCCCCTCGGCGATGTCGGCCATCGCCTGCTCGATGGCATGACCCGCCTTCGCCCGGCCGTGGCGCGACTGCAGCGCAGCAACCTCTTCCGGCGTCGCGCTGCTGGCAATCAGCACCGGACCGGACCTGATCCGCTCGACTGCCCATGCCACGGCCCGGCGCGCCTCCTCCGTGCCCGCAACGATGCGATCGGGGTCGAGGTGGAGCACCGGCATGACCGCCTCCGCGTTGGCTATCTGCTGCAAAGTCGCCTGCGAACAGCTGCCGGCGAGGCACGCCGCCAGGCCCTCGACCGCCCTTCCCGCCGCCGCACCTGATGCCGGCTTCACCTTGCCGGATTTGACCAGCGCCCGCGCCAGCCCCAGTCCAAGGCCGGACGCGCCGACAGACAGGCGGTGTTCGGCCGCAACGGCTCCGATGGTCTCGAGATCAGGATCGAACACGGCATCGATGATCGCCGCGCCCATGCCCTGGCCGGCCAGCTCCGCCAACCTTGTACGAACTGCATCGGCTCCCCGCGTGAGCGTTGCGAGGTTCACCAATCCCACCCCCGCCTTGCTCTGTCGCGACAGTACCCGCACCAGATTGGAATCGTGCATCGGGTTGAGCGGGTGATCCTTCAGCGGGCTTTCGTTCAGCGGCACGAGGCCGACGAACAAATTGCCCTGATAGACGGTGCGCGCGGTTTCCGGAAAGGCCGGCGTCACCAGCACGATCTTCTCGCCGCAGTCGGCGCGCAGCGCATCCATGACCGGGCCGATATTGCCGGCGTCGGTGGAGTCGAAGGTCGAGCATATCTTGAACAGTACATGGCGGGCGCCGCGGCCGCGCAGCCATTTCTCGGCGTCGCGCGACTTCGCCACCGCTTCGCCGGCCTCGATCGAGCGGCTCTTCAGCGAAACGACGACGGCGTCCACCTCGGGCAGCTTGAGATCGTCGGAAGGCACGCCGATGGTCTGAACCGTGCGCAGGCCCTGGCGCGTCAACGTGTTGGCGAGATCGGAGGCGCCGGTATAGTCGTCGGCGATACAGCCCAGCGCCAGCGTCACGGCCTGGCTCCTGAAGTCCTGGCCCCTGCATAAGGCTTGAACCAGCCGAGCCCATCGACGGTCTTGCCGCGCGGATTGTATTCGCAGCCGACAAAGCCGCCATAGCCGAGCCGGTCGAGCTCGGCAAACAGGAACGGATAGTTCAGCTCCTCCCCGTCCGGCTCGTTGCGTGACGGAATGCTGGCGATCTGGATGTGGCCGATCACCGGCATCATCTGCCGCAGCCGCATGGTGACGTCGCCGTGGATGATCTGGCAGTGATAGATGTCGAACTGCAACTTCAGGTTCGCGATCTTCAGCTCGTTGATGAGGTCGTAAGCGAAGGTGAAATCGTTGAGGAAGTAACCGGGCACGTTGCGCGAATTGATCGGTTCGATCACGACGTCCAGCCCGTACGGATCGAAGAACTCCGCAGCGGTCGCCACCGACTTGTAGAAGGCTTCGACCGCCTTGCTGTCGGCCCGGTCGGCGATACCGGCCATCAGGTGCACGCGCTTGACGCCGGTGGCCAGCGCATAAGGCAGCGCGGTTTGCAGGCTTTTCTTGAGGTCATCGAAGCGCTCGGGCAGCGCGGCAAATCCTTTCTCTCCGGCATTCCAGTCGCCGGGAGGGAGATTGAACAGGGCTTGCGTCAGGCCATTTTCCTTCAGCCGCTTGCCGACCTCCTCGGCGGGATGCTCGTAGGGAAACAGGAATTCGACCGAGGTAAAGTCTGCCTTGGCGGCCGCCTCGAAGCGATCGAGGAACGGTACTTCAGTGAACATCATGGAGAGATTGGCGGCAAAACGGGGCATAGGCTGACCTCTTACTTCTCGCCCGGCAATTTAGTGCCGGTGACCCTTGCATACATCCGCGCGACCGACGCGTCATCGTCGCGACCCATGCCGGCGGCAGCCGTCATCAGGAACATCTGAAGCGCTGCGGCCGCGACTGGCACCGGGAAGCGCGCATTGCGCGCCATGTCCTGAATGATGCCGAGATCCTTGACGAAAATCTCGACCGCGCTGCGCGGCGCATAATCGCCGTCGAGCACATGCGGCATGCGGTTCTCGAACATCCAGGAATTGCCGGCAGACGCCGTGATCACTTCATACACCTTGCGGATGTCGAGCCCTTGCTTGGCGGCAAACGCCATCGCCTCCGAAGCCGCGGCGATGTGCACACCCGCAAGCAACTGGTTGATCATCTTGAAGGCCGCGCCCTGGCCGGCGGCGTCGCCGAGTTCGTAGAGCTTGGCTGCCATGGCGTCGAGCGCCGGGCGCGCCCTGGCGAATGCGGCCGGACTGCCGGAGGCAAGAATGGTGAGCTCGCCCTGCGCCGCCCGCTGCGCGCCGCCGGAGATCGGCGCATCCAGATAGTACCGGCCGGTCGCTTCAAGCTGCCTGGCGAGACGCCGCGCCACGTCCGGATCCATCGTGGCGGAGGAGACGAACACCGCGCCCTTGGCCAGCGTTTCGGCAACGCCGTCGGCGCCAAACAGAATGGCTTCGGTCTGCGCGGCATTGACGACCACGCTGACGACGATGTCGGCATCCCCAGCAGCTTCGGCCGGGGTATTCGCGCCCTTGCCGCCATCGGCAACGAAGCGGGCGACGCTGTCGGCCGAGATGTCGCAGCCGGTCACCGCAAAGCCGGCGCGGCGCAGCGAGGTCGCCATCCCAAAGCCCATCGAACCGAGCCCGATCACGGCCATGCGGGGCTTTGCGGATTCTGACATGCGGCATTTCCTTCCTTGCCGCATTTGCGTTGCGGCTTGGCTCCTGCCTAACACGGCTTGGCCGCGCTGCCAAAGCGTGAGACAAGGCGGCCCTGAGGTAACTTGCGATGAGCGACGCCAAAATCCGCGAGGACGTCTGCCGCTTCGGCCGTTCGCTGTTCGAGCGCGGGCTGACGCCGGGCTCTTCCGGCAATATCAGCGTGAAACTCGACGATGGCGGCTGGCTGGTCACCCCGACCAACGCCTCCCTCGGCTTCCTCGATCCGGCCCGGCTGTCGCACCTCGCGCCCGACGGACGGCTGGTGTCGGGCGATGCCCCGACCAAGGAAGTGCCGCTGCACACCTCCCTCTATCAGACGCGCAGCGGTGCGAGGGCCATCGTGCATCTGCATTCCACCCATTCGGTCGCGCTG
>JAHCKB010000163.1 GCA_026125985.1 Bradyrhizobium sp. | reverse complement strand
TCGGCAGGCCGCTCGCGGCGTCTCGCATGCCGAAGCTTCCGAAATAGACCTGCTTACCGTGCTGATGGATCAGGATATTGGCGCCGGCAATGTTGCCGGTCGAGATCTCGTTGCGGATATAACCGGCGATCCGTTCCAGCGCCGCCGGCGAAAGCGTGCCGGCAACCGGCGATGCGGTCTCCGCGCGTACCCCGTGCGCCCCGTCAGCGACGGGGAGTATCGCGAGCGCTGCCGCGGCCAGGCAGCGCGCCGCGATGATCTCAATTCGCCAGCGCTTCATAGACCAGCAGTT
This sequence comes from Bradyrhizobium sp., assembly GCA_026125985.1. Lineage (GTDB taxonomy): Bacteria > Pseudomonadota > Alphaproteobacteria > Rhizobiales > Xanthobacteraceae > Bradyrhizobium. Next base: position 9,957 of record JAHCKB010000163.1, on the reverse strand, counting down.
TGAGAGTCCGCTGAATGCGCTGGCGTTGCGAGGGCGTCTGCTCGAGCAGAATGAAGAACATCTCCTGCTTGCGGTCGATCACCATGTAGCAGCCGCTGGCGCCGTCCCATTTCAACTCGCCAAGCGACCCCGGCGGCGGAGGCTTGGCATTGCCGGGATCGGTGCGCACGGCAAGCCCCAGTCCCATGCCAAAACCGTCCCCGGGGAAGTAGAAATAGTCGCGATCGACGCCGGAGTTGGGGCCGATATAGTCGGTCGCCATCATCTTGAAAGTCTCGGGCGTCAGGTAGGTCCTGCCATTGTAGGTTCCGCCGTTGAGCAGCATCTGCGCGAGCTTCGAGAAATCGTCCATGGTCGTCACCATGCCGCCGCTGGCCGACTCCCACTTCTGGCGAACCTCCGTGCGATACTGTCGGCCGACCCGGAAGTCGCTGTCGTTCGGCATCGGCTGGGCGAGTCGCTTCTGGCGCTCCGGCTCGGTGACAAAGAAGTTGGTGTCCACCATGCCGAGCGGATCGAGCAGTTTCTCCTTTTCGATCTCGAGCAGCGACTTGCCGGACACGACCTCCATGACCCGCCCGAGTATGTCGGTGGAATGACCATACTGCCAGAGCGCGCCCGGCTGGTTGTGCAGCGGCAGCTTGGCAATGCGCTCGGCGAACTCGGCAAGATCGAACTCGCCGGCATAGAGATTGGCGTCCTTATAGGCCTTCCGTACCAGGCTATCGCCGTAGAAGCCGTAGGTGATGCCCGAAGTATGACGCAGCAGGTCGAGAATGGTCATGGGGCGAACCGGATCGACCAGTTCGAGAGTCTTGCTGTCATCCGCCGCCTTCTTCTCCACGCCGACCTTCACTTTCGCGAAGGAGGGAATGTATTTCGAGACGGGATCGTCGAGCTTCATCTTCCCGTCCTGGATCAGCTGCACCGCCACGATGGAAGTGATCACCTTGGTCAGCGACGAGAGGCGGAAGATGGTCTTGTCCGTGATCGGGGCCTTCGACACCACGTCCTGCACGCCCAGGGTCTCGTGATAGACGTCCTTGCCGCGTTGCCGGATCAATATGTCAGCACCTGGAATCTTCCCGGTCTCCACCTCGTTTTTGAAGAAGGCGGTGATCTTCGCAAGCTTCTCCGGATTGAATTTCGCGCCGGCCGGGATCTCGTAGATGCCCTCGCTGGCGAAGGGTTGCGCCGCCGCAGGCGATACTGCGAGCAGCGCCAGAAACGCACCGAACGCCTGCGTACGCAAACAAATCCTGAAATGCATCAACCCCTCCTGCATCGGTGCCGGGAGTGTAGCGGAGAGGTCAGTCAGGGCAAGGGCTGCCCAAGCCGGCAAGCGCCTCTTCGTGCAGCGTCGCGCTGTCGCGGGAGAAGCAGCAGAAGATGACGTGATCGACGCCTGGCGCCCCTTCCAGCGCGCCCGTGGTGGCTGCGATCGCGATGCGTGCCGCGCGGTCGGCGGGAAAGCGATAGACGCCGGTCGAGATGGCGGGAAACGCAAGCGAGGCGAGATTATTCGCCCGGCAAAGCTCGATGGCGCGGCGATAACAGGAAGCGAGCAAACCGTCCTCGCCGCGGCTGCCGCCATTCCACACTGGCCCGACCGCGTGAATGACGTGCCGCGACTTCAGCCGGTGGCCACGCGTGATCTTGGCGTCGCCGGTGGCGCATCCATTGAGCGCGCGGCATTCGGCCAGCAGCTCCGACCCGGCGGCGCGATGAATCGCGCCGTCGACGCCCCCGCCGCCGAGAAGCGATGTGTTCGCGGCGTTGACGATGGCGTCAACGCGCAGTGTCGTGATGTCGGCAACGATGACCTCCAGCCGCGCATTGCCGATCAGGCGGGCGGCCAAGGATCGCCTCAGGCCGCAGCGTCGACCGCGATGCCCTTGTCGGCGAACAGTTGCTGCAACTCGCCGGCCTGGAACATCTCGCGGACGATGTCGCAGCCGCCGATGAACTCGCCCTTGACATAGAGCTGAGGGATGGTCGGCCAGTTCGAATAGGTCTTGATGCCGTTGCGCAGGTCGGCGGACTCCAGGACGTTCAGGCCCTTGTAGCCAACGCCGATGTGGTCGAGGATCTGCACCACCTGGCCCGAGAAGCCGCACTGCGGAAACTGCGGCGTGCCCTTCATGAACAGCACCACGTCGTTCGACTTCACCTCGTTGTCGATAAATTGCTCGATGCTCATATTCTTTTCCTTCTGGGCAGGCCCTTAGCTGCCGCTGCCATGGCGGGACCGGTTCCAGCCGATCTAACCCGACTGATCTATATGTAATCCCAAACCCTTGTTTGTCCAAAGTAAAATGCCGGAGAGCCGGCATTCCGTTTGGCATGAGCATGGGCCCGCCGTCATGCTACCAATTGCCGCCATAGCCTAATGATACCAATATCATAGCTTCAAGAGGGTTTCTTTCGGAAACGAATGGCCTATCTAGGACGAACTGTGCGCAAGGAACGCATCCGCCCAGCGTAACGTTCTCTCCCCGATTGGAGACCATCGTGACGAAAACAGCCACCGCCGCAGCCTCGCCGGCCTCCCTTTCCCCGTCAGCTTCAGGACCGCTCTCCCAGAGGCTGGTTGACGCCTATCTCGCCGTTCGCGGCGAGACCGAACGGCGCGCCGCCCCGCTCTCTCCCGAAGACCAGCAGATCCAGTCCATGACGGATGCGAGCCCCGCAAAATGGCACCGGGCGCATACGACATGGTTCTTCGAGCAGTTCCTGCTTGGCGTACACTGCGCGGGCTACCGGCCGTTCCATCCCGACTACGCCTTTCTGTTCAATTCCTACTACGTCAACGCCGGCCCCCGCCACGCCCGCCATCAGCGCGGCCTGATCACCCGCCCGGGCGCCGAAGACATCTCCGCCTATCGCCGCCACGTCGATGCTGCGGTCGTGAGATTCTTTCAGACATCGGAAGAAGAGACGCTGAAGAAGCTGGTGCCGCTGGTCGAAGTCGGTCTCAACCACGAGCAACAGCACCAGGAGTTGATGTACACCGACATCCTGCACGCCTTCGGTCAAAATCCCATCCCGCCGGCCTACGATCCGGCCTGGACATTTCCGGCCTCGACGCATGGTGGCGAGGAATGGACGACACTCAAGGAGGGCATTCACACCGTCGGACATAGCGACGTAAGTTTCCATTTCGACAACGAGAAACCCGCGCATCGTGCCCTCGTCGGCCCCGTGAAGCTGGCGCGCAATCTCGTCACCAACGCCGAGTGGCTCGCCTTCATGCAGGATGGCGGCTACCGGACCGCAACACTCTGGCTGATGGACGGCTTCGCCACCGTCGCCGCCGAGGAATGGGAAGCGCCCGGCCACTGGCGCAAGGTCGACGGCGAGTGGAAGGTCATGACACTGGGCGGCCTGAGAGCGATCGACCCGGCCGCACCCGTCTGCCACGTCAGCTATTACGAGGCGGATGCATTCGCGCGCTGGGCCGGAAAGCATCTGCCGACCGAGATGGAGTGGGAGGTAGCCGTTCGCGCCGGCCTGCTCAACGACGCTTTCGGCATCGTCTGGCAATGGACCCGTAGCTCATACTCGCCCTATCCCGGCTATCGCGCTGCCGACGGAGCGCTCGGGGAATATAACGGCAAGTTCATGATCAACCAGCTCGTGCTGCGTGGCTCATCGCTTGCAACTCCCGACGGCCACAGCCGTATCACCTATCGCAACTTCTTCTACCCCTACCATCGCTGGCAGTTCACCGGGCTGCGCCTGGCCGATTACGCCTGATTTTCACAACGATCACGCGCCGGAAAGCGCGCTCGGGAGAGCATCATGAACGTACGTGCCCCTGCTTTGGCCGAAACGAACCGCCTTGACGAAGCCTCCTCGGCATTTGCCGGCGACGTGATCGGCGATCTCTCACAATTTCCGAAGAAGCTCTCGCCGAAATACTTCTACGACGCGAAAGGCTCCGAGTTGTTCGAGCAGATCACGGTGCTGCCGGAATATTATCCCACCCGCACCGAGATCTCGATCCTGCGCGAACGCGGCGGCGAGATCGCCAGCCTGATCCCGCAGGGAGCGGCACTGGTCGAGTTCGGCGCCGGCGCCACCACCAAGGTGCGGCTGCTGCTGGAGCGCTCGCGCTTTGCGGCCTATGTGCCGGTCGACATCTCCGGAGACTTCCTGAAGGCGCAGGCGGCGGGCCTCCGCCGCGACTTTCCGGCCCTCGAGGTCCTTCCTGTTGCGGCCGACTTCACCGCGCCGTTCGCATTGCCGGAAGCCGTCGCGGACATGCCGAAGGTCGGTTTCTTCCCGGGATCGACGCTCGGCAATTTCGAGCCTCAGGAAGCCCGGAGCTTCCTGCGCACCGCGCGCGAGATCCTCGGCCAGGGCGCGCAAATGATCATCGGCGTCGACCTGGAAAAGGACGAGCGCACGCTCTACGACGCCTATAACGACGCCGCGGGCGTCACCGCGCGCTTCAACCTCAATGTACTGGAGCGAATCAACCGCGAGCTCGGCGGCAATTTCGATCTCTCCGCCTTCATGCACCGCTCGGTCTACAATCGCGACCGCCACCGCATCGAAATGCACCTGATCAGCCGCAAACCGCAAAGCGTGCGCGTGCTCGGCCATCAATTCTCGTTCCGGCCCGGCGAGAGCATCCACACCGAGAACAGCTACAAATACAGCATCGACCGCTTCACGGCGCTGGCCGAAACTTCCGGCTGGCAGGTGAAGGAAAGCTGGACCGACCGGGCCGGCATGTTCTCGGTCCACGCGCTGACGGCCTCCGCAAGCTAGTTGCCGGACTGCGTCACACCGCGCTAGCCTCCGTCCCTTCTGGGACGGGGGAAGCCATGAACGTCGCCATCATCTGCACCGCGCTGCTCGGACTTCTGCTGTTCGGGCTCGGGCTAAACGTGTCGATGCAGCGCCGGCAGAACCGGCGCAGCATCGGCCACGATGCGAGCCCTGCCGATCCGTTGCATCGCGCGGTGCGGGCACACGCCAACACCGCCGAATATGCGCCGTTCTTCGCGGTGCTGTTCCTGTGGTACGCGACGAAGCCGGCCCCGCTCTGGATTGTCGGCACCATCGTGCTGGCGACGGTGGCGCGCTTCGCGCTTGCCGGCGCGCTGCTGTTCGGAGCCTCGCTCAACAGGCCGAATCCGGCGCGCTTCTTCGGCGCGCTGTTCACCTATCTCTGCGGGCTTGCGCTCGCCGCCGGGCTGCTCATTACCTGAGTTCACTCTTCGCCCGCAGCCTGTCGCGCACGACCCTTGGCCGTCGCGACGGTACGATGCGCGGCGCCGGCACCCAGACATCGGCAACACGCTCGGCATTGAGCAGCCAGGCGTGGATGATCCGCCATTTGTCGTGCCCGCGCGACTGGAAATCCAGCAATGGTGATTTGCCGTCTTCCAGTTCGAAAAAGAACTTCAGCGAATCCTTCCCCGTCGGACCGCCGGGATCGATCGTCTGCCCGGCGATCCAGCGGTCCCATTCCTCGATGATCAACGCTTTTGCTTCGTGTTGTTTCATAGGCGCGCGTTCCCGGCCACGGAAGCCCGTGGGGGTAAGGGTTATCGCGCTGGTCGGGGTTATGGCGAGAAGATGTCAGCGCCGCCGCGCCTGAAGACACCCTCTTGGTTAGCGAAGGTAGCAGAGAGTTATTAAACCTTTCTGAACTTTTGAGTCGAGTCCGGAATGGCGTTGGCCAGCGAATACCCTTTTGTCGTCGAAATTTTGACGCCGACTCAGACGACGTTCCCCCGCGGCTTGGCTGGGGTGAGTTCGTGCCAGGGGAGTAGAGTCATGCGCAACGCGTATCCGCAGCCGGCCGGGCAGCCTTCCCGGCCATCGACTTCATTTCATAACGACGAAGATTGCGATTGGGATAGCGGTATCGACCACGACGTGGTGTCATTGCTTGAGGAAAATGCCCGGCTCCGCGCGCTGGTGGTGCGGCTTTCCGATCTCGTACTGAAAAGCGTCGTCGACCAGAAATAGCGCTACGCTTCCGGCTTGGCGCGCAGCGACAGCGACTCCCACACCGCGACCGCGATCATGATCGCGGTGGTGAGGATCGACAGCCATAACGGCGACAGATCGCGTCCGAACCAGCCCATGGCTGCGAGCGCGACGATGCCGCCGATATGGGATAGCTGCAGGAAGCCGCGAATCGTGTGCTTGAACAGGATGGTCCCGATCAGGAACAGCAGCGGGCCACAGACCGTGGCCAGCACCGTCTTGCCGTCGGCATGTCCGCCGGGATGTTTCAGCACGAGTTCATCGGCAACGGCGGCAAGGATGATGCCGGCAACGATTGGCATGTGCAGATAGGTGTAGGTGAGCCGCGCCACCCGTCCGGACTCGACGGACTTCGAGATCATCTCGGCGCCGGCCTCGGCCCCCCTGTTGAAGTAGATCCACCAGATCGCGATGCTGCCCGCGAGGGCCGACAGGAAGGCCGCGACGTTCTCCTGCGTCCATGTCAGTTCGGCAAAGGTCGCGCCGTTGACGACGAGGGCTTCGCCGAGGGCGATGATGATGAAGAGCGAGCAGCGCTCGGCCATATGGCCGCCTTCGACCGACCACGCCTCGATCGAGGAAAAGCCCAGCCGCGGGGTCCAGAATCGCACGGCCGGCGCGACATATTCGATCGCGAGCGCAGCCATCCAGAAATAGAGCCGTCGCTCGCCCTCGGCGATCCCGCCGAGGATCCAGAGCACGGCGGAAACGCCGAACCATACCAGGATGCGGACCGCATTGTGGCGGACCGGCGTCCGGTGGTTCGGCGTCGCCAGCAGCCAGAAGGCGGTGCGGCCGATCTGCATGGCGGCATAAGCACCCGCAAACCACAGGCCACGCTCCTCGAACGCCTTCGGAATCGAGGTGGACAGCAGGAGACCGCCAAGCATCAGGAGGAAGAGCAGGATGCGGACCGGGGTCAGCCCGGGATCGAGCCAGTTGGTCACCCAGGTGGTGTAAACCCACACCCACCAGACCGCGAGGAACAGCAGCGTGACCTGCACCGCGCCAAGCGGCGTGAAGTGATGCAGCAGCGTGTGCGACAGCTGCGTGACGGCGAAGACGAAGACGAGGTCGAAGAACAGCTCGGCATAGGTGACACGCGCGTGCCGATCCGGCTCCAGCACGCGAAACATCGCGCCCCGCGGATTGTCTGCCATGGCCCCCGCCCTCCCCGTCCGGGAGCCTCACCCCTCCGGCACGCCGGTCTGCAGCGCCAGCGCGTGCAGCACGCCGCCCATCTGCCCCCTCAGCGACTGATAGACGATCTGGTGCTGCTGTACGCGGGATTTGCCGCGGAAGGATTCGGAGATCACGGTCGCCGCGTAATGGTCGCCATCGCCGGCGAGGTCCCGGATCGTCACCTCGGCGTCGGGTATCGCAGCCTTGATCATCGATTCGATATCGCGGGCGTCCATCGGCATTTCCGGTAAACCTCCTTCAAGCGCTCGAATCACGCGCCGCTCGCGCAGGCGTGACGGCCGAACCTAGCGCGGACGGCCTTCTAGGTCACGTGTTCAAGCACTATAGTGCGGCAATCCAAGGCTTGGAATCTGCCCAATTGTTCCGCAGCGATCACGACGGGCTGATCGAAAAAGGTACCCCCATGAAACTCCCCGGTCCGGACCATCCGATCACGATTACGCCCAACCCGAAACGGGTACGCGTCTCCGCCGGCGGCGTGCTCATCGCCGACACGGCCCATGCGCTCACCCTGAGGGAGGCGAGCTATCCCGCCGTACAATATGTGCCGCGCGCGGATGCCAACATGGCGCTTCTGGAGCGCACCGATCGGGTGACGCACTGCCCCTACAAGGGGGATGCGAACTACTTTTCCATCAAGGCCAACGGAACGACGCTGGAGAATTCGATCTGGACCTACGAGAGCCCGTTCCCGGCGATGGCCGGCATAGCGGGACATCTGGCGTTCTATCCCGACAAGGTGAAGATCGAAGAAGTGGCGTAGCCCCTCCTTTGGCACGGCTACCGCGGCAGCTTGGACCTTGCCCTGTCCCGATTGCGCTGCGAGATATGAGCGACAAGAAAAGTCCGCCGGGGGAACCATGACCACCGTTTCGACCACGATGGCCGATGCCGTGCCGGCCGCCAAATCGCGCAACCCGTCGCTCGATCGCGCCCGCACCTTCCTGACGCTGGTGGTGCTGCTGCATCACGCCGTGATCCCCTACACGTATTTCGGTCATACCGATCCGAAGTCGTTCTTCGGCTTCGACATGATCGTGCTCGCCACCGACAGCTTCTTCATGGCGATGTTCTTCTTCCTGTCGGGGCTGTTCGCCTGGTCGAGCATCGCCCGCAAGGGAGCGTTGAGCTACCTGAAGGATCGCCTGCTTCGACTGGGTCTTCCGTTCGCGATCTGCGCCTTCACGCTGATCCCGCTGGCCTACTACGCCATCTCGCTGCGGCAACATCCAGAGATCGGCTTTGCGGAATTCTGGTGGAAGACCGTCACCGTCGGACCGTGGCCGAGCGGACCGATCTGGTTCTTGTGGGTGCTGCTTGCCTTCGACGTGCTTGCCTGCGTGCTGCACCGGCTGTGGCCAAACCTGCTCGATCCGATCAACCGCCTTTCGCTCTACGGCCGCCGCAAGCCGGAAGCGTTCTTCGCGGTCATGCTTGCCATCACCGCTGCGGTCTATGTTCCCGGACTGATGCGCTACGGTCCGAGCAACTGGCTGGAGTTCGGGCCGTTCTCGGTGCAGCACGGCCGCGTGATGCTCTATGCGGCCTATTTCTTTTTCGGCGCCGGCATCGGCGTCCGCTATCTCGATCGCGGCCTGCTCGCGCCCGAGGGGCGGATGTCGAAGGTCAGCTGGGACTGGATGGTGATGGCGATCGTCCCCTATTGCCTGCTGTGGGGTCTGATCTTTATCAAGCGCGAAATACTGGGCAATCCATCGCCACTGCCAAACTGGTACGAAGGACTCTATGCCCTCTGCTTCGCCGTTTTCAGCGTGGCGATCATGTTCCTGATCCTGGCCTATTTCCTCAGGTTCAGGCATTCCGGCCCCAGCATGCTGCTCGATCCAATGCAGGCCGACGCCTACGGCATGTTCCTGCTGCACTACCCGATCGCGCTGTGGCTGGTCTACTGGCTCAACGATGTCGATGTGCACGCCATCGTCAAGGCGACCATCGTGTTCGTGCTGACGGTGATCTTCAGTTGGGGACTGACACGCGCGTTGCGACAGATTCCGGGCGCAACGAAGGTGCTGTGAGACGCGTCGCCCGTCACGGCAAGAAGGTGTGTTGGGCTAAGCCTTCCCGTTCATGTAACCCGGCAGCCAGCTTTCGAAGACCTTGGTCAGCGCCGCGATCGTCACCGCCGTCTCGCCGGCGACCGCAATCGCATCGCCGCCGGTGGTGCCGATGCGCATGCAAGGCACGCCCGCGCCTTTCATCTTGGCAAGCACGAGACCGGCCTCCGCGGCCGGCACGGTGACGATGTAGCGCGCCTGATCCTCGCCGAACCACCAGGCGTGCGGTACGATCGAGTTTGGCGCGGCCAGCAGCAGCGCGCCGACATTGCCCGCCATCGCCATTTCCGCGAGCGCCACCAGGAGCCCGCCGTCGGAAACGTCGTGCACGGCGGTCGCGGTCCCCGCATGGATCATCCCGCGCACCACGTCGCCGTTGCGTTTCTCGGCGGCAAGGTCGACCGGCGGCGGAGCGCCCTCCTCGCGGCCGCAGATGTCGCGCAGGTAAAGCGACTGCCCGAGCCAGCCATGGGTATCCCCGACCAGCAGGATCGCTTCGTCCGCAGCCTTGATGGCGAGCGTCGCCGATTTGGTGAAATCGTCGAGCAGGCCGACGCCGCCGATCGAGGGCGTCGGCAGGATCGCCCGGCCATTGGTCTCGTTGTAGAGCGAGACGTTGCCGGAGACGACGGGGAAGTCGAGCGCGCGGCAGGCGTCAGCGATGCCTTCGATG
>JAHCKB010000162.1 GCA_026125985.1 Bradyrhizobium sp. | reverse complement strand
GCTCCGGTTCTGATTCAATCAGAACCGGAAATGCTCTAGAGGTAGCGTTTGAGGTCCGCCGCCGCCTCTTCCGGCTTTCGCTTCAGATTGAAGGGAGCGACGAAGTGACCCTCGCGATCCATCAGATAGATCAGCGCGGTGTGATCCATGGTGTAGTCGCCATCCTTCAGCGGCACCTTCCTGGCGTAGACGCGATAGGCGGACACCACCTTTGCCACGGACTCGGGATCGCCTGTCAGGCCTTTCAGATGCGGGTCGAAACTCGACAGATAGTCCTTCATCGTCGCCTGCGTGTCGCGCTCGGGATCGACGGAGACGAAGAAGGCGTTGACCTTGTCCGCGTCCTTGCCCATCGCGCGCAGCACTTCCGAGATCTCGAACAGCGCGGTCGGGCAGACGTCGGGGCAATGGGTGAAGCCGAAGAAGATCAGGGTCGGGCGGCCCTTCAGATTCTTCTCGGTGACGATCTGGCCCGTCTGGTCGGTGAGCTGGAAAGGGCCTCCGATCGCGACGGGTGCGGCCACCTTCCTCAGGTCGCCCATCAGCCAGGTCATGAGCAGGAGCCCGACGGCCAAGCTCGCGGCAAAGGCCCCGATGATGACGAACGGACGACGAAGATATTCCATTGGGAACGGCCTCTTCAGAAACAGGCGGCGATGCCGGTGGCGATCATCTCGAAGAACACCGCTGTGCCGTAATGTAGCCAGAGCATGGCCGCAGCCGCGACGGCCAGGACACCGATTGCGGCGGCGCTCCAGACGATGATCGACGCCACCCCCGACCTGAACGGTTTCGCGGGCACCATGTTCGAGGCTGAAATCGGCCGGGACATGGCTTCCAGATAGGCCGAGTTGCGCGTACGGGCAAGCGCCGAGGGGGCGCCGCCGATCACGTCACGCGGAGGAAATTTATCGCGAGGGCGCTGCAGCCCGCGGCTTGTTGGCGGAAGCCTGGGCGTCGAGATAGCAGGGCTTGTACATCGCCTGCAGAGCCTTGCCGCGCAGGAAGATCATTTTCGGGGTCAGCCCGCCCCGCGCCGAAATCCAGCGCTTCACCGGCGCGGGATACATGGAATAGAGCATCTGGGTGGCTTCGGTGTTGGTCACCGCGCGACCGTTGGGGCCGAAATCCCAGGCCGCATGGAAACCGAGATTGGCCGCCGAAGTGACGCAGATGCGGTCACGTGGAACCGCGCCGAGCACGATGGTACAGGCCGAGGCGCACAGACCGTCGATGATGACCGTCTCGCCCGAGGAACGCAGACCCTGGTACTTGTCGACATAGGTGCCGATACGGCCGCCTCGGTCGTCGGCGATCCGCACCACGGCGTGACTGGCGCCCATCCCTGCCAGAAGGAGAACCGCCGCAAGCAAACCAGTCACGAACTTCATATTGAAGCCCCCAGCCCAAGCGAAACCGCTGAAATCTGATCTCAACGTGTTGTGCGATGCAGACAGCCGCAGCGTGTTGCCGAACCGCATTTTTGTCCAGCGGTACGAACCCGCGCGAAACAAATTCAAATGCAGTGTTGCAACGGCGCTGCACCGCTGGCCGCAACGGGGTCCCAAACTGGAACAATCTACAATTTGCTTCGTGGCTCGATTGCCACAGGCAAGCAGCTTCTCGCCTGATCGCGACAAAAAGAACGGGCCTCAAGGGATTTTGATGGCGCGGTACGAGCGCAAGGAAACGACGTCGAACTCGACGACAGGGCTACCCGATTCGGGCGCCGCGCAAAGCCGCGACAACCTCATTTTCGAGATCGGCCATCGCCACGCGGCCCCTGCATCCCGCATGCCTGCTTGCTCGGACACACTTTTTTCGCACGGGGAAACGGCTATAGGTATTTTCCGCCTTTCCCAGGGAGCAACAAGAACATGAGCATTCAGCGTTTCGAGACCGGACCTCGCATGAGCCAGGTCGTGGTGCATGGCAATACCGTCTATCTGGCCGGCGTCGTCGCCAACAAGTCCGCCGGCGGCAGCGTGGCCGACCAGACCAAGGAAATCCTGTCCATCATCGACGGCCATCTGGCGAAAGCCGGCAGCGACAAGACGAAGCTGCTCTCTGCCAACATCTACATCACGGACATGAAGACCTTCGCCGAGATGAACGCGGTGTGGGACGCCTGGGTGTCGCAGGGCAACACGCCGGCGCGCGCCACGGTGCAGGCGCAACTTGCTGCACCTCAATACAATGTCGAGATCATGGTGGTGGCGGCGAAGTGACGCCGAACGCGGCGCAATCCCTTGACCCTCGAGGTAATCGATTGCGTCGCGCTCTCCTTCGATAACGGATGCGCCGAAGTTCACGGCGTATCGCAGGAGAGACGCAAATGACCGACGTCAAGCAGATAGCCCATCGCTATATCGAACTCTGGAACGAGCGCATGCCGGGCCGGCGGCGCGAGATGCTCGCGGCGAACTGGACGGCAGACGCCCGCTATGTCGACCCGTTGATGTCCGGCGACGGCCATGACGGCGTGGATGCGCTGATCTCGGGCGTTCAGCACAAGTTCCCCGATTTCCGGTTTACCCTGATCGGCGAGCCCAACGGCTTCGGCGAGCATGTCCGCTTCTCCTGGGGCCTCGGCCCCGATGGCGCCGCCGATAGCCCGATCAAGGGCACCGATTTCGCCGTGCTGAGCCAGGACGGACGCATCAAGAGCATCACCGGATTCCTCGACCAGGTGCCGCAGATGTAGGGCGCGAGCCCTGCGGCCGCCTGCCTGACCGGTGGCCGCAGGTCCCGGCGCTTCCGCCGCCGGGGCAGCGCTGCTAGTCTTCCCGGAACCATTCGGGAGGAGACCATGAAGGCCGGCGCCTTCAGGGACCGCGCGATCAGCGACATCACGCCGGCAGTGCTGGCGATCGGGCGGAGTTCGTTTCCGCAGGCGCTGATCGGCGCGCTGCGACAGGTCGCCGATGTCGGCCACTGCATGGTGTTCTCGCTTGCCGGCGAACGGCAGGCCGACTGCCTGCTCGACGCCGGCAACATCCCGATCGGGCGCGATCTGGGCGCGGCCTATTCCGGCCATTTCCATCTGTCCGATCCCAACCGCGATGCGATCTTCGAGGCGCAAGCCGACGCCGCGCCGATCCTGCTGCCGAACTTCGCGCGGCGCATGTACAGCGACAGCTATCGCAAGATCTTCTTCGAGGATTCCGGCATCGTAGACAAGTGCGCCACGGCGATATGGCTCGAGGACACCTGCTTCTACGTCAACTTCTATCGCATTACGTCGCAGGGACGTTTCACCCGAGACGAGATACGGCGGCTGATGGCGGTGGCGCCCGCGGTGAGTGCTGCGGTAGCGCGGCATTTTCAGCAGGAGCCGGCCGCCGAAGACAGCGATCCGCTGCAACGGCTGAAGGCGCTATTTGCAGGGGCCGCGCCGTTCGCCGCACTCACCGGACGCGAGAAGGAGGTGTGCCTGCGCATCCTCTCCGGCCTGACCTCCGAGGCGATCGCAGCCGAACTCGGCATCAGCCTGCATTCTGCGCTGACCTACCGCAAGCGCGCCTATGACAGGCTCGGCATCTCCTCGCAGAACGAGCTGTTCGCCATCGCGTTGCGCCTGATGGCCTCGCGCGGCCTGAACTGAGGCGCGCCGTCCCCATCGATGGGGACAGACGAAGGGGCCGCGCCCGGCTATGTTCGGCCGAAACACTTCCGAGGGCCCAGGCTTGAGCACCGCTCCCCGCATCGACATCGATCCCGCCGCCTTCTGGCAGGACCCCTACCCCATGCTGGCGCGCTTCCGCAAGGAGGCGCCGATCGTCTTCGTGCCGCAGCTCGGCAGTACGCTGCTGTGCAACCGCGACGACATCTTCGTCTCGGAAAAGCAGATCGACGTGTTCTCGTCGCACCAGCCGCAAGGGCTGATGAACAAGCTGATGGGCCACAACATGATGCGCAAGGACGGCGATGCGCATCTGGCCGAACGCAAGGCGATCTTTCCGGCGATATCCCCCAAGACCGTGAAGACGCACTGGACCGCGCAGTTCCAGGCCCATGCCGACCGCATCATCGACGCGCTCGAAGCAAAGTCCTCGGTCGATTTCGTGCAGGCCTTTGCGCTGCCGTTCTCGGCCGAATGCCTGAAGTCGATCACGGGCCTCACCAACATGCGCTTCGAGGACATGAACGCGTGGTCGCAGGGCATGATCGACGGCATCGCCAATTACACGGGCGATCCCGCCATCGAGGCGCGCTGCAACGCCGCGACCTCGGGCATCGATGCCGCGATCGACGACATGCTGCCGGTGCTGTCGAAGAAGCCTGACTTGAGCCTGCTCGGGGTGATGCTGGAATGCGGCATGCCGATGGAGAGCGTGCGCGCCAACATCAAGCTCGCAATCTCGGGCGGGCAGAACGAGCCGCGCGATGCGATTGCCGGCACGGTATGGGCGCTGCTGACCCATCCCGACCAGCTCGCGCGCCTGCAGGATGGCTCCGTTTCGTGGATGCAGGCCTTCGAGGAGTATGCGCGCTGGATCTCGCCGATCGGCATGTCGCCACGGCGAATCGCAAAGCCCTGGCGCATCCGCGAGGTCGAGTTCGAACCGGAGGAGCGCGTGTTCCTGATGTTCGGCTCCGCCAACCGCGACGAGAAGCATTTCGATCATGCGGAGGCTTTCGACATCGGCCGCGATGTCAGCAAGAGCATCGCCTTCGGCGCCGGCCCGCATTTCTGCGCCGGCGCCTGGGCCTCGCGCGCCATGGTCGCCGACGTCGCGCTGCCTGCGATCTTTGCGCGGCTGAAGAACCTGCGGACGGTCTCACCGCCGCGGATCGGCGGCTGGGCCTTCAGAGGACTGCTTGATCTGCCGGTGACATGGGACGCCTAGCGGCCTGAACGGCGGGCCTGAACCAAAAACGCGATAACAACCCCATGCAAAGTAGTCAAGTGCCGCTTGCAATCGGGCCTCCCTTGGCATATGTCTTTGGCATATGCCAAGGGAGGATTTCATGTCAGAACTCCGCCACGTCAAACTCTTCCGCAACGGCCGCAACCAGGCGGTACGCATTCCCGTCGAATTTGAGTTGCCGGGGAAGGAGGCGGTCATGCACCGCGACGGCGACCGGCTGGTGATCGAGCCGCTGCGAAAGCGCGGTCTGCTTGCCTTGCTCAGGACGATGCAACCGATCGACGAGTTTCCCGAAATCGACGATCCGATCCCGTCGCCGGAGCGCGCACTTTGACCCGATATATGCTGGATACGAACATCATCTCCGACCTGATCCGAAACCCTCAAGGCAAGGCAGCGAAGCGGATCGCCAAGGTCGGCGAGGACAAGATATGCACCAGCATCGTCGTGGCGGCGGAGTTGCGATACGGGTGCGCGAAGAGCGGATCGAAGAAACTGCTGAGCGCCGTCGACGACCTGCTTGCCGAAATCGACGTACTCCCTTTCGATGCTCCTGCTGACATGGAATACGACGAAATCCGCGCCGGACTGGAAGCGGTCGGAAAACCGATCGGAGGAAACGATCTGCTGATCGCAGCGCACGCGCTCACGGCCGAGGCCGTCGTTGTGACCGCCAATGCCGACGAATTCAAACGCGTTCGCGGATTGAAGGTCGAGAACTGGCTGGCTTGACGTTCAGCGCTTTAGCGCCATCGCCAGCCTAACGCCGACCGCGGCCTGCCAGACCGGATAGAGGAATGACGTGCGGTCGAGTCCCAGCGACATGTCGAGCGCCAGCAGGCTGCCGCAGAAGGTGCCGGTGACGAGCATCGGCATCCAGGGTGCTGCCTTGCGCGGCCCTGCCGGCAGCAGTGCGATCCCCAGCGCCATCACGCCCGAGCCGACCAGGCCGCCCGTCAGGCCTGCGAACAGGCTCCGCATGGCCTTGGCAGCCCCCGCCATCTGGCCGTCGGCATTGACGGCGGCATTCACGGCCGCGATGTAGGCGATGATGGTGATGACGGCCGCGAGAAGCGCTGCCCACACCGGGTCGGTGCTGCGCCGGAGCACCACGACGAACACCAGCACCGCGAACGGCAATGCCACCACCGCCAGTTGCCACATGCCCGGCGGCCCATCCAGCCGGTCGAGCAGCGCCGGCAGCAGCGGCGTGAGCATGCCGCTGACAAGACCGCCGGCGGCGATCTTCAGGAGTTCGTTGCGGGAAGCGTCAGCGGTGATCGCGTCGGTCAACGTTCACCTCATGATTAGAGCTACAATAGCTCATTGAACTCGTCCACGGTCAGCCCAGCCTGCCGAATGATCGAGCGCAGAGTGCCGGGTTTCAAATCCCGCCCGGCATGAACGGGCACAGTTACCGTTCGCGTCGGGTCTCCGGGATAGACGAGAACATGATGGCTTCCAACAATCCGATTGACGACGAATCCTGTTCTTGTAAGCGCCTGGATCACCCGCCTGCCGCTGACGACCGGCAGCCCTCCACCGCCATGTCAGGCGGCAACCGTCACGTGACGAATCTCGGGATGCGCATCGGATGGCGGTGCCATTCCCTGTTCCCGCCGATATTCGAGGATTGCGCGGATGGCCTCCTCGGCATTGGCGAGCGCTTCCTGTTCGGTGTCGCCCTCGGTGACGACCTCCGGCAGCGCAGGAACGAGCACGGTAAAGCCACCGCCTTCCTGCGGCTCGAGAATGACGGAATAGCTGTAGTTTGCCGCCATGGGCAGTAGCTCCTGCGAGGTGCGAGTTCGACGGGAACGGCACTACTTAGCCTATCAAATCGACTACGCCGGTCAAATTCGCTTGCCCCAAGAGAACAGGTCGACCATGCAGCAAAGACCTGGAGCGGGCGAAGGGAATCGAACCCTCGTATGCAGCTTGGGAAGCTGCCGTTCTACCATTGAACTACGCCCGCGTTCGCCTCCTCTGATTAGCCGAGACCGCGCGATCCGCCAAGCGGCTTCGCGAGTCCGCTTCAGCAAAGCGTTCCAGACAGGGAGCGAAACAGCGGGCGGCAGATCGTCGCACGAAGGTTCGAATCTGAACGTGCATTCAGGCACTTGTCCTCCATTTAATGCTCGACGCCGGAACGTGTGTTCGTCCGTCCCGTTGTCCCCTGCACATCTGGATGGGAGTACATGATGAAGACAACGATGATCGCAATCGCCATTGGTGCTGCGGCCATGATGGGCGGCTCGGCTGCGAATGCGGCAAGCGCCGATGCGGCCAAATCCACCGCCGCAAGGTCCGCAACCCATGTGAGCCAGTCGACCGACATCAGCGCGCGGAAGAAGCACAAGCACTGGCGTCACCATCACAGCGCGCGCCGCCATCACCTTCACCGCTACGGCTATTACCGGCCCTATCGCCCGCACTACTACAATAGCTACGGCTATTACGGGCGGCCACACGGCTATTACGGCGGCGGCCCCGGCATCACCTTCAGCTTCGGCACCGGCGGCCACCGCGGCTGGTACTGAACGATACGAAGCCCGTAAACGACAAGAAGCCCGCAGCGATGCGGGCTTCTTCACGTCCTGGTCTCGGCCGCGCCTGTGCGGCCAAGACCAATTTTGCCCTGCTACTGATGTCCTCGATCGAGGGCTCGGCCCCAGTTGTTCCTGATCTCGGCATCGACCGGCTCGATACGTTCATCCACGTCATCGCAGGAAAAATACAGGATCGCGAGAGCCGCGTAGAGGCCCGGATACTGCGCCAGGATGCGCATCCTGCCGATCACGTCCTCCACCGGCAAATCGCGTCGATGGATCATCGCCTCGGCAACTTCCGCCAGCATATCCGCGGCGGGGTGCTTGAAGGCGGATCGCCAGTACGCGAGATGTTCCATCAGCCGATCGGCAGATACGGACACGCCACGGCCGGGGCGGCAGATTTCGTGAAGCACGGCGAATGCAGCGTTCGGCGAGATCGCGATGCCGCGATCGATCAGGGCTGCACATCTTTCCCGGTCTTCATAGGGAAAACGGGCATCGATCTCGTCCATGAATGATTGTTCGATATCGGTCATGTGCCCGGGGCAATCGCCATGTCATCGGCAGCGGCGAAAAGGGCTGACGCCCGCGAAGGGCCTGCCGCCTCAAGCATCAGTTTGTCCGGAACCGCCGCTCGGCCTTTCCGGATCGCACCCTTCCTGCCGACTAGCTCACCCGGCACGTGCTGCCAAGAAATTTTGCAACGCACTTTCCCCGCTCTTAACCGAACCGCAAGATTCCGGATGCGCCGGTTTATGACAGTGTTATGATCCCCGCGGGGTTGGGTGGCGTAACAGTCATGTCGGGGCACGGATTCACAATCTTCGACAGTGCAGTCGGCCGATGCGGCATCGCATGGGGCCATCTCGGCATTCTTGGCGTGCAACTGCCCGAGGCGCGTGAGCTGGAAACCCGGCGCCGGATGTACCGGGTCTATCCCGAGGCGCGCGAACAACGGCCGCCGCTGAACACCGAAATCGCCATCGAGGGCATCGTCGCGCTGCTGCACGGCGGCAATGCCGACTTGTCCGACGTGACGCTCGATTTTTCCGGCATGCCGCACTTCAACCAGCGCGTCTATCAGTATGTGCGCGGCATCCCGCGCGGCGAGACCCGCACCTATGACGAGGTCGCCAACGGCCTGCGGGTACACGGAGCAGTCCATTCGGTGGCGCAGGCGATCGCCCGCAATCCTTTCACCGTCATCGTGCCGTGCCATCGCGTGCTGGAGGCCGGCAACTATGCCGACAAGATGGCGCCGAACGGCGGCGTGATCTCCAAGCGCAGGCTGCTCACCATCGAGGGCGCTCACCCGACCATGAGCAAGACGCTGTTCGAAGTCCTGCTGCCGCCCGTTGCGCCGTCCCGCCCACATAACTAGAGCTTGATAGCGCCTGTCGCACCAGATCCTTCGGCACGCTCGTCTCATCGCGCATCAGGACTCCGGTTCTGATTTATTCAAAGCCGGGAATGCTCTAAACTCGGCGGATGATCCGCAGGACGCTTTTCGAAGCAAACCGCATCTCGGTAACGGAATTCCGCTGCACGGCGGGCCCGGACGACAAGCCGTTCGCCGAAGCCTTTCCGGCCTATTCCATCTCCTATGTACGCAAGGGCAGCTTCGGCTGCCATTGCCGCGGCCGGCTTCATGAGCTGGTGACGGGCTCGATGCTGATCGGCTTCCCCGGCGACGAATATGTCTGCACCCACGACCATGTCGTCGGCGACGAGTGTCTGTCGTTCTTTCTTGCGCCCGAGCTGGTGGATGCGATCGGCGACGCGCGGCTTTGGCGGGCCGGCTCGCTGCCGCCGCTGCCTGAACTGATGGTGCTGGGCGAACTTGCGCAGTCGTCAGCAGACGGCAGCAGCGATGTCGGTCTCGACGAAGTCGGCCACCTGCTTGCCGCCCGCTTCGTCGAAGCGGTGAGCGGCCGCAAGGACAGGCCGCTGACAGCCAACCTGCGCGACCGCCGCCGAGCGGTGGAAAGCGCGCTGTGGATCGACGCCAATTCGGCGAGGCCGATCGCGCTGGACGATGCCGCCGAACAGGCCGGCATCAGCCCGTTCCACTTCCTGCGGCTGTTCTCGGAGGTGCTGGGCGTGACCCCGCACCAGTATCTGGTGCGCTCGCGGCTGCGCCATGCGGCGCGGCGCCTGGCCGATGACGACAGCCCGATCACCGACATCGCCTATGATGTCGGTTTCGGCGACCTCTCCAACTTCGTGCGCACCTTCCGCCGCGCGGCCGGCACTTCCCCGACGAAGTTCCGTCAGGCCGCCAAACAGGGTTCTCGGGGCGACCGCAAGATTTTCCAAGATCGGCCGGCGCTGAACTGAGATCGTGTCTCCATGGCGCGCGGTTCTGCGCGCGCACCCACCGGAGACCATCTCATGTACGACCATATCGGACTGCGCGTCGGCGATCTCGACACTGCCGTGCGCTTCTATACCGCTGTACTTGCCCCGCTCGGTTTTGTGCTGTGCTCGAAAGGCGACGGCTATGCCGGCTTCGGCCCGAAGGACGCACCTGCACTGTGGCTGCACCTGCACAAGGGCGAGAAGGCGACCGGCGCGCATGTTGCGTTCAGCGCCAGGGATCATGACGCGGTGAAGC
The DNA here is from genome assembly GCA_026125985.1 of Bradyrhizobium sp. Taxonomy (GTDB): domain Bacteria; phylum Pseudomonadota; class Alphaproteobacteria; order Rhizobiales; family Xanthobacteraceae; genus Bradyrhizobium. Next base: position 214 of record JAHCKB010000162.1, on the reverse strand, counting down.
AATTCCACGCCGAAGGCCTGAAGGCCGGCGGCCGCGACAATGGTGGCGCAGGCCCGCGCAAGGATTACAGCCCGACCTATTATGCCGCCTTCCTGATCGATCCCGATGGCAACAATGTCGAGGCGGTGTGCGCCTAGCGTCGCCGCCGTCATTGCGAGCGAAGCGAAGCAATCCAGCTTCTCCGCTGCAGAGAGAGAGCTGGATTGCGTCGTCG
>JAHCKB010000161.1 GCA_026125985.1 Bradyrhizobium sp. | reverse complement strand
TCGGCAATGCCGAGCAGATGCTCGCGGCGCTCCATCTCGCGCCAGACGTCTTCCGGGCGCACGCCGGCGGCAGCCCACAGCACCGTCAGATTGTAGAGGAGATCGGCGCTCTCGCGGACGACTGCTTCCGGCTTGCCGTTGACGGCGTCGATGACGACCTCGATGGCTTCCTCGGCCAGCTTTTTGGCCATCCGGGAGGGTCCACGCTGAAACAACTTGGCCGTACGCGACGTTGCCGGATCGAGATCCTTGGCCGCGATCACCGCCTGATAGAGCCGTTCGAGCGAATCACTCATGGCCCGAACTTAGTCGAAAGCATGCGACAGCGTGTTAACATACGGGGTTAAAAGCGAAATTTTCCGCCGGCCGCGCGGGCCGGCGGAGCGCTTGGGATCGAGGCGGGCTACCAACGGGGGTCCGGATAACCGCCGTAGTAGCGGCGGTAGCCGCCGTAATAGGGACCGCCGCCATAGTAGTAGGTCGGCGCGGCATAGTAGCCAGGGCCGCCATAATAACCGTAGGGCTCATAGTAATAGTTCCGGCGGGAATTGGCGGCCGCAATGGCGATTCCGGTGCCTATGATGCCGGCAAAGGCGGCAGCGGCAGCGGCGCCTCCTCCGCGATAGTGGCGGCGGCGGGCGCTGAAGTCGGTGGCGCCGCTGGTGCCGGTCGCCGCCGTCAAGCCCTTTTCCTTGGGAGCCGGCCCGGCAACTGCCGGCGACGGCGGGACCGCGGTCACCACGGCCGCCGCAACTCCGGCGATGATGGCAGCGCGCCCCAAATGAGAAACAAGACCTTTTTGCGCGAACATTTTCACGTCCTCCGTGGCAGCCGGCCTGACGACAGGCCCATCCGAATTAACTACCTCGCCCATATTGGGTTCCTGAATCCGAATGCAGGCTGAACGATCCGTGACGAAATCGTGGCGCTCATCGCCGGTTCAGACTAAAGGGAAAAGAATGGCCGCATTGTCGAGGTGTCATGATTCCTGCATGACGCCTGCGGCAATATCGTCGTTGGCGATCTGTCCCGTGGTTTTGTCTCGATGCGTATAAACCGGACCAACACCCCTAGCGTCCTGCTGGCCCTCCTGGCGAGCTTGAGCGGCCTGGTGGCCTCCCCGGCGCGCGCGGCCGATCCGGTCGCGGTGAAGTTCGCGCTCGACCGGCCGATCGATGCGGTTGCCGCTCCGTTTGTCATGGCCCAGACGGGCGGGCTTTTCAGCGCCGAAGGGCTCAACGTCGCCACCAGCGTGGCCCCCAGCACCCAAGAGGCGATCACGCGGGTCGCCACCGGCGCCAGCGACCTCGCGCTGGTCGACATCAACGCGCTGATCCGCCATCGCGACAAGGAAAAGCCCGGCGCGCCGCTTCCAATGGCGATCTTCGTGCTGTTCAACCAGGCTGGCTATTCCATCATCGCGCGCAAGAGCCGCGGCATCCAGACGCTCGGCGATCTTCCCGGCAAGAGCCTGGGCGTCGTCGAGGGTGACCCCGCCGCCAAGTTCTGGCCGGCGGTGGCGAAGCAAAACGGCATCAAGCTTTCCGCCGTCAAGCAGAGCGCAATAAGCCCCGCCGTCCGCGAACCCATGCTGTCGGCCGGCCAGGTCGATGCGGTGACCGGCTCTTCCTTTCTTGCGGCGATCAACCTACGGGATCGCGGGGTGCCGGCCGATGACCTCGTGCTGCTGAAACTGGCCGATTACGGCAGCGAGGCCTATGGCTATGCCATCATCGCCAATCCTGCCTTCGCTGCGGCAAAGCCGGAGGCCTTGAAGGGCTTTATCCGCGCCACGATCGGCGGCCTCCAACTCACGATCAGGGACCCGGACAGCGCCATCGAGCAGGTGATGAGCCGGATGGCCAGCGGCTCGCGCGAGATAGAAGCGGAACGGCTGGGGGTCATCCTTCGGGAGAACATCCTGACATCGGAAGTGCGGCGCAGCGGCCTTGGTGGCATCGATCCGGCGCGGTTCGACAAATCGATCGGGCAGATCGCCGAAGACTTCAAGTTTCTCAAGCGACCCGTGGCCGCGGACGTCTTTGACGACCGCTTTCTGCCCCCGCTCGACAGACGGCTGATCAACTGAACAAAAGCCGCAAGCGGTGCTTGTGTCGTCCCTGCGAAGCCTGATTAGATTGCGGTTCCGCTGAGGTCCGCTGCCGGGTTCCCGCCGTATGTCCATGCTCCGCCTTTACGCCCGCGTGCTTGAACTCCTCGGCAAAGAGGCGCGGCTCGGCTGGATTCTTGCCGTCGCCAATCTGCTGCTGGCCAGCGCGCAATTCGCCGAACCGGTGCTGTTCGGTAAGATCGTCGATGTGATGTCCGGGCGGCCCGTGACCGGCTGGCTGGCGACGGACTCGCCCTGGCCGCTGCTTGCGGCCTGGGTGGCGTTCGGCCTGTTCACCATCGTTTGCAGTGCGGCGGTGGCGCTGCATGCGGACCGGCTGGCGCACCGCCAGCGCCAGGCGGTGTTGACCGATTATTTCGAACACATCCTGCAACTGCCGCTGACTTTCCACACCGGCACGCATTCCGGCACGCTGATGAAGACCATGCTCAGCGGCACGGACGCGCTGTGGCGGCTCTGGCTCGGCTTCTTCCGCGAGCATTTTGCCGCAATCCTGTCGGTGGTGGTGCTGCTGCCGCTCTCGCTCTACATCAACTGGCGGCTCGCCGTCCTGCTGTTCGTGCTCTGCGTCATCTTCACCATTCTCACCACCTTGGTGGTGCGCAAGACCTACGGCATGCAGATGGAGGTCGAAGAGCAGTACAACGATCTGTCGGCACGCGCCTCCGATGCGCTGGGCAATGTCGCGCTGGTGCAGAGTTTTGTCCGCATCGAGTCCGAGGTGCAGGGGCTGCGCTTCGTCGCCGACAAGCTGCTGGCGGCACAGATGCCTGTGCTCTCCTGGTGGGCGCTGGTCACCGTGATCACCCGCGCTTCCACCACCATCACGGTGCTCGCCATCTTCACCATGGGCATCGCCCTGAACCAGCAGGGACTGACCACCGTCGGCGAGATCGTGATGTTCGTCTCGTTCGCGACCATGCTGATCCAGAGGCTCGAGCAGGTGGTGGGCTTCATCAATAATGTCTTCATGGAAGCCCCGCGACTGCAGCAGTTCTTCGACGTGCTCGACGCCGTGCCCGCCGTGCGCGACCGCCCCGGCGCGGTCGATACCGGGCGGCTCTCCGGTCTCGTCGAATTCTACGACGTCTCCTTCTCCTATGACGGCAAGCGGCCGGCGATCGAGGACCTCTCCTTCACCGCCCTGCCCGGCCAGACCATCGCGCTGGTCGGCCCGACCGGCGCCGGCAAATCCACCGCGATCGCACTGCTGCATCGCGCCTTCGACCCGCAGTCCGGTCTCATCAAGGTCGACGGGATGGACGTGCGCGGCCTGAAGCTGACTGCGCTGCGGCGGAACATCGGCGTCGTGTTCCAGGAGGCGCTGTTGTTCGACCGAACCATCGCCGACAATCTGCGCGTCGGCAAACCGGATGCGACCGATGAAGAGCTGCGGCAGGCGGCGGCGCGCGCGCAGGCACTTGAGTTCATCGAGCGCAGCGAGAAGAAATTCGACACCCAGGCGGGCGAGCGCGGCCGCATGCTGTCCGGCGGCGAGCGTCAGCGGCTGTCGATCGCACGGGCCCTGCTGAAGGACCCGCCGATCCTGATCCTCGACGAGGCGACCAGCGCGCTCGACGCTGTCACCGAAGCCAAGGTCAATGCCGCACTGGACGAGGTGATGAAGGGGCGCACCACTTTCGTGATCGCGCACCGCCTCTCCACGATCCGCAATGCGACGAAGATCCTCGTCTTCGACAACGGTCGCGTGATCGAAAGCGGAACTTTTGATGAACTCGTCGCCAAAGGCGGCCGTTTCGCGGAACTCGCGCGGGCTCAATTCATGGTGCAGGATCAGGCGCGCGCCACGGTCCAGGCGCCACACACTGACGGTAGCAGAGTTCCCGGTTGAGGCTGCCGAAATTCAGCCCATTTCGTACGCGAATTACGCACGCGAGCCTCTGTTCTGAAACTGCAAGCCGGTATAGGTTGCGATTGGCCGCAAGCCTCGGCGCCGGACACGCTTGAAACCCGAAAGTCACATTGCAAGGACCTCCTCGACGTCAGAGGCGGGTTCTCAAAGGACCGGAATCGGATTGTGCAATTGATTCGTTCGCTGCTCGGCGAAACGCCGCTGAAATTCATTGCCGTTGCGGCATTCGCTGCACTTGTGCCGGCCGGCGCGCGAGCCGAGGCATTGCTCGTGGTCGAGGCCGATAGCGGCCGCGTGCTGCAGGCCGAGAACGCCACGATGCCCTGGTATCCGGCCTCCGTCACCAAGATCATGACGGCCTATGTCGTGCTGAAGGCGGTGAAGGAAGGACGGCTGTCGCTCGAGAAGACGCTGACGGTTTCGCCGGTGGCCGCGTCACAATCGCCGTCCAAGATGGGATTCAAGCCCGGCACGCATGTCACCGTCGAGAATGCGCTTGCGATGATGATGGTGAAGTCGGCAAACGACATGGCCGTCGTGCTTGCCGAGGGCGTCGGCGGTTCGGTCGACGGCTTCTCGGCGATGATGAACCAGGCCGCGCAGCGGCTCGGCATGACGCAGACGAGCTACGTCAACCCGAACGGCCTGCCGGCGGACGGCCAGATCACCTCCGCGCGCGACCTTGCGATCCTCGCCCGCGCCGTGATTCGCGAACTGCCGGAGTACGAGTACTTCATGCACATCCCGGCCATTCGCTTCGGCCGCAGGACCACCGCCAACTTCAACCGCCTGATCGGCCACTATCCCGGCGCCGACGGCTTCAAGACCGGCTTCATCTGCGCCTCCGGCTACAACCTCGTGGCCTCGGCGACGCGCAACGGCAAGCGGCTGATTGCCGTGGTGCTCGGCTCTACCTCGGGCCAGGCGCGCGCGGTGCGCGCCGCGCAGCTTCTGGAGCGCGGCTTTGGCAATACCGGCCTGTCCTGGCTGAGGCCCTCGCTCGGAACGGTCGACAGCCTTGCGCCGATCGATGCAAACCCGCCGAACCGGCGCGACGAGATGTGTAACGGCAAGCGCAAGCGGCCGGCGTCCGATGAGGATGCGGACTCCCTGACTCTCGCCGCCAACGGAGGCGAGAGCGGCATCAGCTTCTTCGCCGCAGGCCTGCAGCCGCCGATGCCAAAAGCATCCGAGCTGCTGTTGCAGGACGTCCCGGTCGGCGAGCCGATGGTGGTCTACACCGGCCCGAAAAGGACCGGCGCAGCCCTGGCCGCCGCGGTGGCGACCGACTCGGAAAAGCAGACCCGCAAACGCGGCAAGCGGTCGCGCGCAGCGGCGAAGAAGCCGGATGGCGCCGCCGAGCCGAAGGCAGCCGCGAGAGCCGCGGCCAAGCCGGACAAGCCAGCCGCGGCAAAGCCCAAGCAGGTCGCAGCCAAGCCCGACGCGGCCGCAAAGTCCGCCGACAAGCCCTCGGCTGCCAAGCCCAAGCCGGCCGCCAAACCTGCCTCGTCGGCCAAGCCGGCCTCGACTGCGAAGCCGAAAGGCCAGGGCAAGCCGGCCGGCTGACGATTTGGATGGCTGCCTGTGATTTGAGCGGCCTGGCCTCCGGTTAACCTCGTTCGCGCACCGACCGGACAATGGGTCGATGGCCTGCAACCGCTTGCCATATTGTGCCGCATTGCCAATACTGACGGAAACGAGAGCCGCCGGGCTCACTCAACCGGCGCTGACACAACAAATCCAAGAAATTCGACGGGAGAGACCCATGGAGCGCATCTGGCTCAAACAATACCCGGAGGGGGTGCCGTCCGACATCGATGTCACCCAATACTCCTCGCTGGTCGAACTGCTCGAGGAAAGCTTTGCCAAGTTTGCCGACCGCAAGGCCTTCATCTGCATGGACAAATCGATCACCTATCGCGACCTCGACCAGATGTCGCAGGCGCTCGCCGCCTTCCTGCAGAGCAAGGGCCTGCCCAAAGGCGCCCGCGTCGCGCTGATGATGCCGAACGTCCTGCAATATCCGATCGCGACGGCGGCCGTGCTGCGCGCGGGGTATGCGGTCGTGAACGTCAATCCGCTCTACACCCCCCGCGAGCTGGAGCATCAGCTCAAGGACTCCGGGGCCGAAGCCATCATCGTGCTGGAGAACTTTGCCAGCACCGTGCAGCAGGTGCTGGGCAAGACCTCCGTCAAGCACGTCATCGTCGGCAGCATGGGTGATCTGCTCGGCTTCAAGGGCGTCATCGTCAATCTCGTGGTGCGCAAGGTGAAGAAGATGGTGCCGGCGTGGTCGATCCCGCGCGCCATCGCCTTCAACGACGCGATCGCGGCCGGCCGTGGCATGAAGCTCGACAAGCCGAAGCTCACCCCCGACGACGTCGCCTTCCTGCAATATACCGGAGGCACCACGGGCGTTTCGAAGGGAGCGACCCTGCTTCACCGTAACATCGTTGCCAACGTGCTCCAGAACGACGCATGGCTGCAGCCGGCCCTGAAGAAGCCGCCGATTGTCGACAACATGATCATCGTTTGCGCCCTGCCGCTCTATCACATCTTCGCGCTGACCGCGTGTTACCTGCTGGGGGTGCGCTCCGGCGGCACCAATCTGCTGATCCCGAACCCCCGCGACATGCCCGGCTTCGTCAAGGAGCTGACGAAATATCAAGTGAGCTTCTTTCCGGCCGTCAATACGCTCTACAACGGCCTGCTGAACACGCCCGGCTTCGACAAGCTCGATTTCTCCAAGCTGAAGATTTCCAATGGCGGCGGCATGGCGACGCAGAAGGCCGTTGCGGAGAAATGGCTGGCCACCACCGGCTGTACCCTGGCGGAAGGCTACGGATTGTCGGAGACTTCCCCGACGCTGACCTGTAACCGGGCCGATATCGAGCAGTTTTCCGGCACCATCGGCCTTCCCGTGCCTTCCACCTACCTCTCGATCCGCGACGATGACGGCAAGGAACTGCCGATCGGCGAAGCTGGCGAGATCTGCGCCAAGGGACCGCAGGTAATGGCGGGCTACTGGAACCGGCCCGACGAGACCGCAAAGGTGATGACGGCGGATGGCTATTTCCGCACCGGCGACATCGGCGTGATGGACGAGAAGGGTTACACCAAGATCGTCGACCGCAAGAAGGACATGATCCTGGTCTCCGGCTTCAACGTCTACCCGAACGAGATCGAGGACGTGATCGCGATGCATCCGGGCGTGCTTGAATGCGCGGTGATCGGCGTGCCGGATTCGAAATCGGGCGAGGCGGCAAAAGCCTTCGTGGTCCGCAAGGATCCCAACCTCACCGCCGAGGACGTGATCAAGCACTGCAGCGCCAACCTCACCGCATACAAGGTGCCCAAGCAGATCGAGTTCAGGACCGAGCTGCCCAAGACCAACGTCGGCAAGATCCTGCGCCGCGAGCTGCGCGACGAGAAGAAGGCCGCCGCCTAGGGCGGACTTGCCTCCATCAACGGTCATTCCGGGTCGGCGTCTTCGACGCGCCTGGAATGACGGCTGGGCCGATCACACCCCGGTGAAGTGGTTTCCTCCCGGTTCAGAAATGCTCTAAGAACAGCCCGCTCATTAGGGAGAAATACAAATGGCGATCCAAGTTGGCGACAAGCTACCGGAGGCGAAATTCCGCGTCATGACGGCGGAAGGTCCGCAAGTCAAAACCACCGACGACATTTTCAAGGGCAAGAAGGTGGCGCTGTTCGCCGTGCCCGGCGCCTATACCGGCACCTGCCACAAGATGCACCTGCCCAGCATCTTCCTCAACGCCTATGCCATGAAGGGCAAGGGCGTAGACACCATCGCCATCGTGTCGGTCAACGACGCCTTCGTGATGAACGCCTGGAAGCGCGACACTGACCAGCGCGACGAGGCCGTCTTCCTCGCCGACGGCAATGCCGACTTCACCAAGGCGATCGGCATGGAGCTCGACGCCTCCGGCAACGGGCTCGGCATCCGCTCCAAGCGCTATTCGATGCTGGTCGACAATGGGACGGTGAAGCAGCTCAACATCGAGCCCGCGCCCGGCAAGGTCGAGGTTTCCGGCGGCGAGACGCTGCTGGGGCAGCTCTGACGTCAACCAAGGCGTCAACACTGATTTGACGTCGTCATGCCCGGGGCTCGTCCCGGGCGTGACGGCCCTCTAACTACCCCTTCAATTTCGCCATCGCCACGCCTTCGCGCGCCAACTGGTCGGCTCGTTCGTTTTCGGCGTGGCCGGCGTGGCCCTTGATCCAGTGCCAGCGCACCTCGTGCGGCTTCAGCGCGGCATCGAGCCGTTGCCACAGCTCGGCATTCTTGACCGGCTTCTTGTCGGCGGTACGCCAGCCGTTCCGCTTCCAGCCATGGATCCAGCCGGTGATGCCCTGGCGGACATACTGGCTGTCGGTGGTGAGATCGACGATGCATGATTTCTTCAGCGCTTCCAGCGCCGAGATCGCCGCCATCAATTCCATCCGGTTGTTGGTGGTGTGAGCCTCCCCACCCTTCAGCTCCTTCTCCACGTCGCCGAAGCGCAGGATTGCGCCCCAGCCGCCGGGGCCGGGATTTCCGGAGCAGGCGCCGTCGGTGAAGATCGTCACAAGCGGCTTCTCGCTCACGCGACGCATCCAGCCTGCGTGACACCATAGTCGTTCACGCTCGCCACGCCCTGGTGGAAGCGCAGCTTGCGGACATATTCCAGCGGGTCCTTCGGCTTCACCAGCGCGCCCGCGGGCACGTTGAGGAAATCCACCAGCCGCGTCAGCAGGAAGCGCAACGCCGAGCCGCGTGCCAGCATCGGCATCGCGTTCTGCTCTTCCGCCGACAGGGGACGCGTGCGGCCATAGGCATTGAGCAGCGCGCGCGCCTTTGTGACGTTGAAGGAATTGTCAGGCTCGAAGCACCAGGCATTCAGGCAGATCGCAACGTCATAGGCCAGAATATCGTTGCAGGAGAACGGGAAATCGATCAGGCCGGACAGCTTGTCGCCGAGAAAGAACACGTTGTCCGGAAACAGGTCGGCGTGAATGACGCCGACCGGCAGATCGTTCGGCCAGTGCGCCTCCAGATAATCGAGCTCGCGCGCGATGAAGTCGCGCAGTCCCGCCTGCACATCGTCGGCGCGATCAGCCGCGCGCTCGAACAGCGGGCGCCAGCCGGAAACCGACAGCGGGTTGGCGCGGAACAGGAGAAAGTCGCGCCCCGCCAGATGCATCCTGGCGAGCGCCTCGCCCACGCCGGCGCAATGGGCCGCATTCGGCCGGCGTGGCCACATGCCTTCGAGGAAATTGATGATGGCGGCAGGGCGGCCGGCAAGCGTCGAGTAGACCGCGCCGCTGCGATTCTTCGCCGGCTGCGGACAGCTCACGCCGCGTTCGGCCAGATGCGCCATCAGCGACAGGAAATACGGCAGATCGTCTTCCGCCACACGCTTCTCGTAAAGCGTGAGGATGTAGGCGCCCTTGCTCGTGTGCAGCAGGAAGTTCGAATTCTCGACGCCCTCGGCGATGCCCTTGTAGGAGAGCAGTTCGCCGATGTCGTAACTCTTGAGGAATTCCGCAAGCTCTTCGGCGGCGACGTCGGTATAAACCGCCATGAGACTACCTTGTGCCGCGTTATGCTGCGTCTGGCCGCACCGAGCGCGGCAGCGGGAAGAACTCGTTCTCTTCCGCGGCCGAGACCGTCTCCACATGCAGGGTGTACCGCTCGGCAAAGGCGCCCATGATCTCCTCGACGATCACCTCGGGCGCCGAGGCGCCGGCGGTGATGCCGAGGCTCTTGATGCCTTCGAAGCGCTTCCAGTCGATGTCGCTCGCCCGCTGCGCCAGCACCGAGATCGGACAGCCCTCGCGCTCGGCGACTTCACGCAGTCGCTGCGAGTTCGACGAATTCGGCGCGCCAACCACGATCAGCGCATCGACGACCGGCGCCACCTTCTTCACCGCGAGCTGGCGGTTGGTGGTGGCGTAGCAGATGTCTTCCTTGTGCGGGCCGGAGATGTTCGGGAAACGGGTCTTGAGGATTTCCACGATCTCCCTGGTGTCGTCGATCGACAGCGTGGTCTGCGTGACGAAAGCAAGGTTGTTCGGATCCTTCGGCACGAAGGTGTTGGCGTCGTCGGCAGTCTCGATCAGCGTGATCGCGCCCTGCGGGAGCTGGCCGAGCGTGCCGACCACTTCAGGATGATGCGAATGGCCGATCAGCAAGATCTCGCGGCCGCGCTTGAAGTGGATGGCGGCCTCGCGATGCACCTTCGTCACCAGCGGGCAGGTCGCATCCAGCGAGAAGAAGTTGCGCTGCTTGGCCTCGGCAGGAACCGATTTCGGTACCCCGTGGGCGGAGAACACCACCGGCGCGTTGGTGTTGTCCGGAATCTCTTCCAGTTCC
>JAHCKB010000160.1 GCA_026125985.1 Bradyrhizobium sp. | reverse complement strand
ATATCGAAGCCGGACGATCTTCCATCGGACCTTGTGAGTGCCCTAGCGGCGCTGCAGGCCGAGCGTGAGGCGCGGCTGCAAGCCGAGGCGGTGGCTGCCAGTGCGCGGGCGGAGCTGTCGGACAACGAGGCGCTGATCGCGCATCTCGAGCTGCGGATCGAGAAGCTCAAACGCGAACTGTATGGGCAGCGCTCCGAGCGCACGGCACGGCTGATCGAGCAGTTGGAATTGGAACTTGAAGAACTCGTCACCACGGCAAGCGAGGATGAGCTTGCCGCGCAGGCCGCGGCGGCGAAGACGCAGAAAGTCCGCGCCTTCACGCGCAAGCGGCCGGTTCGCAAGCCATGGCCGGACGACATCGAACACGAGCGCGTCGTCATCGAGGCTCCGACGAGCTGCGCCTGTTGCGGCGGATCGCGGCTGGCGAAGATCGGCGAGGATGTGACCAAGACGCTGGAGGAGATCCCGCGTCGCTTCAAGGTCATCGAGACGGTGCGCGAGAAGTTCACCTGCCGCGATTGCGAGAAGATCAGCCAGCCGCCGGCGCCGTTCCATGCCACGCCGCGCGGCTTCATCGGCCCACAATTGCTGGCGACGATCCTGTTCGACAAGTTCGGCATGCATATCCCGCTCAACCGCCAGAGTGCGCGCTTCAAGTGCGAGGGGATCGACCTGCCGTTGTCGACGCTGGCCGACCAGGTCGGCCACGGGACCTTCGCCGTCATGCCGCTCTTCCACTTGATCGAACGCCATGTGCTCGCTGCCGAGCGCCTTCATGGCGACGACACCACCATCCGTATCCTGGCGAAGGGCAAGTGCACGACCGGGCGGATCTGGACTTATGTGCGGGATGACCGGCCGTTCGCCGGGCCTGCGCCGCCGGCGGCGGTCTATTACGCCTCGGGCGACCGACGAGGCGAGCATCCCCAGAAGCATCTGGCCGCCTTCGCCGGTATCCTGCAAGCCGATTGCTACAACGGCTTCGAGCCGCTGTTCGACCCGCAGAAGAAGATGCTGCCGATTACGCCGGCGTTTTGCTTTGCCCATGCGCGGCGGGGCTTCTTCGAGCTGGCTGACATCGAGAAGAATGCTCGGGAAGGCCAGAAGGGCAAACCGGTCTCTCCGATCGCGCTGGAGGCGGTCAGACGCCTCGATGCGTTGTTCGAGATCGAGCGCGCCATCAATGGCCGCGGCGCCGACGAGCGGCGCGCCGTGCGCCAGGAAAAGAGCAAGCCGCTTCTCGAAGACATGCATGCCTGGTTGCTGCGTGAGCGCGAAACCCTCTCGCGATCCTCCGATGTCCTGAAGCCGATCAACTACATGCTCAGGCGCTGGAACGACTTCGCCCGCTTCCTCGACGATGGCAGGATCTGCTTGACCAACAATTGTGCCGAGCGCGCATTGAGAGGCATCGCCTTGGGAAGGCGCAACTGGACCTTCGCCGGCAGCCAGCGTGGTGCCGACTGTACCGCCATCATGCTGACGATGATCACCACCTGTCGCCTCAACGACGTCGATCCCAAGGCCTGGCTCGCCGACGTCCTCGCCCGTATCGCCGATCTTCCCGCATCGCGTCTGCACGAACTGCTGCCCTGGGAATGGAAGCTCCTGCGCCAGGCCGACAAGCCCGCCGATCAGCAGGCCGCCTGACCATCACGCAACGCCATCATAGAGCTCGCCGTGCCCGCGCGCATGCGGCAATCCGACGGTCTTCGTCGTATGCAAACCCTGGGCCGAGCTCAAGGCTGCTCGGGGCAGTTTCGAACATCAAGAATCGATCAGCTCCTGACGTCCGGCTGCTGCTTCAAGCCGGTTTGATCTCTTTTGATCTAGATCAAGGAGTCCGCTTTCGGTGATGCCAGAAATTGGAATGGCCAATTTGATATTATATCGATGTCCTTGGACCGGCTTCACCGTGCGAGTGCGGTTGGCCGAAGACGCCGATGCGGAGACAAATGAGATGGTAACATGCCCCGCTTGCAGGAATTTTCATTTCATAAATCGGAAGACTGGCAAACTCGCAAGCGACAAGGATGAATAGGCGACCTTTCGGTCAGTCAGAGCTTTTTGACGGTGTGAAACTTGGGGTCAATAGGCACGTGCATAGAGCGGGCGATCGTCTTCATGTCCGTCGGATCTCCACTGTTTAACAGCCTCCCGAACTCCTCAAGATCTAACACCAACCGATCGACAGGCGCTTCGGGCAGCGTCGGATGCTTTCCTGTCAGTTTTATGCGTAGCCATGCTATTATGCGGATAACAATCATAGCGTATCCCAGCGGGTAAAAGGGGGCATCTCCGCGTCGGTTTATGCGGACGAGCTCAGCTATAGATTTCGAACAAGCCAGCGCCGCCCTGGCCGCCGCCGATACACATCGTCACGACCCCCCACTTCGCCTTGCGCCGACGACCTTCTAGCAGGATGTGGCCTGTGAGCCGCGCGCCCGTCATCCCGAAAGGATGGCCGATTGCGATCGCGCCGCCGTTGACGTTGTACTTCTCGGGGTCGATGCCGAGCTGGTCGCGCGAATACAGACACTGGCTGGCGAAGGCTTCATTCAATTCCCAGAGGTCGATGTCGCCGACCTTGAGGCCATGGCGCTTCAGCAGCTTCGGCACCGCGAATACCGGGCCAATGCCCATTTCGTCCGGCTCGCAACCCGCCGCCGCCCAGGCAACGAAGCGACCGAGCGGCTGAAGTCCGCGCTTCTCGGCATCCTTGGCTTCCATCAGCACCACTGCCGCCGCGCCATCCGAAAGCTGGCTGGCGTTGCCGGCGGTGACGAACTTCCCGACACCCTTGACCGGCTCGAGCTTGGCGAGGCCTTCGATGGTGGTCTCCGGCCGGTTGCACTCGTCGCGATCGACCGTGTAGTCGACGATGCTCTCGGCCTTCGTCGCCTTGTCGACCACCTTCATCTTGGTCTTCATAGGGACGATTTCGTCCTTGAACTTGTTAGCCTGCTGGGCCGCGGCCATGCGGCGCTGCGATTCCAGCGAATACTCGTCCTGGTATTCACGGCTGAGCTTGTAGCGCTCGGCGACGATATCGGCGGTGTCGATCATGGCCATGAAAATGTCGGGCGCGGCCTTCAGCAGGTCCGGGTCGATCGATTCCTTGGGCGAGCCGCCACCGGGGATCGAGATGCTTTCAACGCCGCCGGCTACGATGCAATCGGCGCCGTCCGAACGGATCGAGTTAGCGGCCATCGCGATGGTCTGCAGTCCCGACGAGCAGAAACGGTTGACCGAGACGCCGGCGGTGGATTTCGGCATACCGGCCAGCAGTGCGGCCTGACGGCCGATATTGGGCGCGCCATGCGCGCAATTGCCGAGATAGCAATCTTCGACATAGTCCTTGTCGACGCCGGCGCGCTCGACGGCGTGCTTGATGGCATGGGCCGCCATCGACATCGGTGGGGTGATGTTGAAGCCGCCGCGGCCGGATTTTGCCAGCCCGGTACGTGCATAGGAAACGATAACGGCTTCACGCATTTTTCTGTCTCCGTTAGAAGCGGCGAGTATGGCTCGCGAAAGAAATCGCAGGCGTACTCACCTAAAACGAGATCTACCGCTCCGCTAGGCCACCGATTGCGGGCGCACAACCGGTGCCGAGGCGAGACCAGAGCATCCAATACGCTGATAGCCTACACAGTTATTTGCTGAGGCGACTGAGTTGTTCTTCGGTTACGACGCGTTCAAGTTTTTCCGTCTTGCTCTTGATCCGGTAGCGCGGACGACCGTCGGCTTCGATCGGCAGACGGGAGATGACTGTGTAAACGCTGCGTTCCTTGACGACGGCGCTGCCCTGCGGAGCCTGCACTTGATGGTGGACGTCATCGTTGATCGCATAGTTGTGGGGCATTGTTAGGAACTCTCAACAGTGAGCGACTTTTGCTTGGATAGTACGCCAGGCTCTATGGAAATGAAGAGAAGTGTGAGTGTTCGGTGCTACCGCGTCCCTTATCGTTCAGTTTTCCCACGCTATCCGCGATTCGATCGAATTTGCTGGCAGAGGCACTGGAGTTCATGCCCGTTCTTTTCCCTGCGAGTTTGCTGCTACCCAAGCATTCGCCCGGCCAAAGATCGCGTGCTCGGACCATATGCCTGTTGATTGCAATTGATTCCTGTGACGATTGGAACGTTATTACTCACGGCTGGAGAAGTTATAAGCATGTATTATAGATGTGTCCATGGCAATTTATGCCATTCCTCTTCTGGTATTTGACCGGCTGCGACGCACCCAATCCACCGACATGCCCTCCATGGCAAGCGTCCGGGAGAGGCCCTCGCCGATCATGGCATCGTCTTCCAAAGGCAGAACGCGCATTGTTTTGTTCTCAGGTCTCGAGTTGTCGCGTTCGTTCTCAGATTAAGTTCTGAAACGAAGACTCCAATTCCATTTACACAAGTCCGCAGAAACATCGAGCCGACAGTCACCGCTTAAATAGTCGCACGAGAACAAGCTTCTACAGCCGAGTATAAACGGAAAATATCACACTCTGCCTTCGCCAAATACAGCAGGAATTTTTGGCTTGGTTCTCGCGCCGCCCGACCGCTATACCAACGACTTCTGCACCGCTAAATCGCGCGCCCCGCGCGACGATCTCTCATCAGGTTTTTGAGACAGATCGAATCGGAATGCAATCAGTCGCAAATGGCTTGAGAATGACAGACTTATTTTGGAGCACTTGGGAGATTATCTCGCTGATAGAGCAGGCAGCTGACCAAAACGCTATTCAAGACTGTCTTATAAACATCGCTAAAATTTACGGATTTGCTTCGGTGTTTGGCGGAATCGTACCACCGGGTGATATGCGAAATTCAAAGACCGAAATCCAAGCTCGCGCGGTAGTACAATATTTCCCTAAAGGCTGGGGAGCCAGATACGTCGATCAAAATTATCTTCCCCGAGATCCGATTTTAGCTCGGCTCCAAAAAGATCGAAATGCATTTTCCTGGTCAGACGGTTATAGATCCTGTCCCGACCCAGACAATGTGCGGATTATCGGAGGTGAGGCCGCCGACTTTGGGCTAGTGGAGGGCTTTGTGATCCCTATCACCACATTAGACCAGCGGACGGCGGCATTGTCATTCGGCGGCGCGAGGGACGACCTCAGCAATCGTGACCGATCAGCACTTACTTTTCTCGCACATTTCGCCATCGGCCATTGGTTATATTTGCGCCGTCCGAACTTAACACGTTCTAAACCGCTCTCGCCTCGCGAATTTGACTGTCTTCTCTGGGCCGCGGAAGGAAAAACCGATTGGGAAATATCTGTCATTCTCGGTATTTCTCGGTCAACAGTTACGAAGCACATCGCTTCAGCACGCGAGAAACTTGATGCTGTTAGCAAATCCCACGCGATTGCAATCGCCATGCGTCTAAAGATTTTATGCTAAAATCTCCCTCGCACGCTCCAGGAACAATTCAATCATCCTCGGCGAGCAGCTTCATTGTAATATGCCGTTACGATATTCTCAAACGCGCAGTAATCCTATTTGCGGTACCTTTTAGATTTCGCTGGTGATGTTTGCTCCTCATCTAAGCCTTTGTCCCTTGATTGATTGCAAGCTTGGCTTTTCCGCCTCGAGCTCACGCACGATCTTTTCCTGTTCCGCGCGAAGCTTTGCCAAGCCATCGGTCTGGATCAAGGCAGCCGGCAGTGGCTGTGCTGGATGTTCGGCGATTGATCTCGCGGCCTCGGCAGCAGCGGCTGCCTCGCGCGCTTCCCGGGCCGCCGATTGTTGCGAACCGGCAACGATAGCCCTTTCCGCCCGCAATTCCTGCTGCGAGGCTTGATCAATGCCCCCGCGGCCCTCCTGCCGTCGCTCCGCATCGATTGCACTACTTGCAAGATATTCATCGGACGTCGCCTCAAACTCTTCCTTGATCCGAATCTCCTGGGCGCGCTCGATAAGCCGATCGGCGTTCACGCCGACGATGGCTTCGACCTCCGCCTGGGCGAGCTGCTGCACACCGCGTTCCTGCATCCGCTGGAGATCAATCCGATTGGCAAGCGTTTCAAGGTAGCGCGCCGAAGTCTCACGGAACTGCTGCTTGGTCTCCCCATCTAACAGGTCGCTGGTTCGCGAAACCGCTTCGTTCATGAGTCGCAGATCCTGGACCATCTGCTCCGATGTAATTGGCATGTCGCCCTCCTTGCTCAACAATTCCACCCGTTTGCCGATCGTGTGAAGAATGGCTCCAACAGTCTGCGCCATCAACAGCCGCTCAAGCATATCCTTCGCCATCCGGTTTGAAGGCTGCTCCACCGTGACTGCCTTCCAGGCCACGATGCTCTCGTTCACGACTTTGCGGTCAGGCGCGGACATCGGCAAGCGGATGGGATTGGTCCTCGCCACCCGGATCCGCTGCCGCGCATTGTCGATAAGACGTTGATTGGCGGGATCGGCAGCATAGGCGCGATCTCGGGCTTCTCGCGCCGGACGCGGCCGATCCGCCGCTTCGACGATCGCCTTATCCTTCGGGCCGTAACTTTGCGAGGAAGCCCGCTCCTTCGCGGTGGTCGCGACGATCTTCAAGCCTTGTGCCTGAGCGTGCTGTGCATACACCTCGCGCCATTCCGCGAACGTATCCCGATTGGGACGGATCTTCTGGCCGGATTCGTTCTTCACGGTGATGACGGCGTGAGCGTGAATGTGCCCGGCCGATTCCTTGTCCGTATGAACGCCAAACATGAACTTATGATCGGCAAAGCGATCGTGCAGGAACGCACGCGCTGCATCGGTGAAGGCGGCCACATCCGTTCCAGCCTTCGCCGAAATGATCAGGTGCATCGTATCGCGCGCGGATTGCGACCGGAGCGACGGACCCCATTCGCGCGCGGCGACCCGCGCATCTGCCACGTTGGACAAGCTCTTGCCGCGGTCGTCGAGTGCTGCGTCCTTCTCGATCAGCTTATTGAGCCTGTAGGTGACGCCGTCTCGACCATGGCTGGTCGCCCCGGGTCGGATTAACACCGCCTGCCCGTCGATCGCCGAGGCCGCTTCGATCCTGGCGCGGACAGCGGCGGCGGACACTGAATCAAGACGGCGTGGTCGGGCGTCATGATCCCGATCGGCAGCCTGGGCCTCTCTGATGCGAAACCGTTCCTTGCCGCTCCCGGCCATCGCGGCGACGACGTGCGCCTCGAGCGCGCCCTTGTCGTCGACGTCGACGCGAGCCGCGTAGCGATGTCCCGAGAAGCCGGCCGCGATCGCCTTCTGGTAGGCCGCTCGGCCTTCGGCATTGTCTGAGACACCTTCAAACTTCAGACGGAATGCGCCAACGTCCTGGCTCTCCGCACGCTTCGAAAAATCTGCCGACCAGGCCTTGATCTCGTCGGCGACGGCTTCGCGGTTCGTCAACAACCGCCCGTCATGGGTCTCGAGCGGAACATCTTCGCGCTGGACATATTGGCCGGTCGCCGTGGCGCGCGTGACGCCGCGCGCATAGGACACTACCTTGATGACAGCAGGCTGGTAGCCGGCAGCGAGTTGCCGGGCTCGGCCAAGGGGTCCGCCCTGTCCTGCCCCGCCGGAACTCATTGCGGTCCCGCTAGCGCCGAATCCTCCGGAGATCGGGCTCGGCGCGCCACGCAGAGGCGCGGTCCCAGGTCCTGCGCCGCCACCCCCGCTCGCGGCCGGGATCGAGCGGGCCCGTTCCTCATCCCACTCACCCGTGATGGTCGCGCCACGGATGATGTCTTGTGCCGGCGGCGTCTTGGGAAGCGGCGCCACCCGTGCTCGCCTCGCGCGGACGTCCTCGTCCAACGCGCCGGGCCGGCGGGGCCGCCGACGTTCCGCTCGCGCCTCCGCGACCGCCCGACGCGCGGCCTCGACCTGTTCAAGCCACCAGACAATCTGTGCTGCGCGGCTCATGGGGCGGCCTCATCGGCGACGAAGTGCAACGTCAACTTGGCCTCTCGCCGCAACTTCGACCCGTAGGCGACCGTCATTTCGGTCAGCTCATCATTAATCGCGGCGACGACTTCATGAAGACCTCGCCACACGGGCTCCGTGTCCTCGATCCGCACGGCCTGGCCGCGATGGATGGCTCTAAGCACCTGCGCCAGATTGCGGCCGACCATCCGGACCTGCTGCGCGAGTTCGACGACAGCGCGCGTGTTCTCGGCCGACAAGGCCGGTCCCGCCTGAACAGACGCTCGGATCAATCGCCGCACCACCTCCGCTTTCGGCAGGCCGAACAACGCGACAGCCTCCTGCAGACGCTGCTCATCTGCATCGGACAGCTCGGTCCGAAGCCTCGGCTTGCGTCGCAGGGCTCTTGCAGAGCGGACCATCGAGGTTCCCCTCCTCCTCCCGTTCGCTCGGCTCGCCGGTCGTGAGACCGGAGCCGACTACGCCGGCGTCCCGACAGGACGCCGGCGTCGCGCGTCAGCGCCCTCCGGCTGCGCCCAGCAGCCGTTCCCCGGTTTGGCCCACAAACCGATATCTTGTCAACCAATATCTAATACACTGAATGTTAGACACTCAGCGCATGAAGGCGCTTGCGTCCAAAAAAGCTGTCCGAATGAACTCTCCAACCTTCTGGCGCGCAGTGCCATCCACAAGCTCCTGATTGCGGCAAGACCGCAATTCGGCAAGACGGTAACGCCGGAGAACGGGAATGCCTCAACACCGTAACAACCTCATCCGACATCCCGGCAACGCGGCATCACCGCATTCGCAAAATCACCGATTAACGAACCAGTGCATTGCGACAAAACCGCAATCACGATCTACCGAAAAGAGATATTGCGTGATTGCCGCAAGTTCATTATGTTGTATGTTGTCATTCCGCCGACGGAGCTCACCGCCTAAGGAGGACCAAGTGCCGAGCATCTTCGCCGTGGCAAACCCGAAAGGCGGAAGCGGCAAGACGACCGTCGCGATCATCCTCGCCGGCGAGTTCGCCAAGCACGGTTACTCGGTCGCCATTGTCGATGCCGATCCGCAGGGATCCTCTTACCAATGGCATGCGTCATCGGTCGCGCGGGGCTTGAGCCCGCAGGGCGTCGACCTCGTGCGCGCGCCTGATGAAAAGGCTCTCGCCCAGGCGATCGATCGGCTGGACGGCTATGACGTCGTCGTCGTCGACACCCCCGGCTATTATGGCGATGTCTTGATCCAGTCGGCGCTCCGCGCCGACCTCGTTGTCCTTCCTTGCAAGGTTCACACCTTCGACGCTTCCCAGGTCGTGCGCACCATCCGCAATCTCGAACAGCATGCTGCCAGCTCAAAGCTGCCGATGAGCCAGCATCGTGTTCTGTTCAACGAATACGACAGCCTCGACCGCAACACCCGGCCCCTGAAGGAGGTCGTCGCCTATCTCGATGCAGAAAAAGTTCCCGTTTGCGCCAACGCGCTGTACCGGCGCGTCACCTATCGCACCATGACAAGCGGACACGGCACGTTGTACCAGATGAGCGACAAGGACGAATCGGTCCGCAAGGCCCGTTACAACGCCGATCAGGTCGTCCGCGAATTGCTCGCTGCAAGCCAAGGTGCCGACCAGGGCGACGCCGCATGACGGATCCCGACTCTGCACAGAAACCGGATCGCCCCGCCCTGCCCCGCGACGCCTTCCGCGCTCATCGCGTGAACACGGCGCCGATCGATACCCCCGCGGCAAAGCCGGTCGTGGTAACACCCGCCTATGAAGATCAGGTCGCTGCGCCAGCAGCACATCCGACCTCGACGGAAAGCGCGTCGACCCGCAAGCCATCACGCCCTCAGAAAGCCCGCGATCGAAATCCATTCGATGTCTACGGCGAACGATCCTCATCTCGGCCTTACGCGTTGCGCTTCCCCGATGCGATCGACCTTGTGGTCCGTCAAATGGCCGCCGAGGAGCGAACACAGCCGCTTCGAATCATCGACCGCATAGTTTACGACCACCTCAAACGGATCGGCCGGCTGCCGCCGTCGCACGAAACCTGACAGAGATGTCCGCGCTGAGGCCGCATGTTCGCGGCCACGCGACGCACCAAATGAGGGAAGCGACACAAGCAGGATCACCTTTACGAAAAGTCGTCCGGGAAGGAAGATGAGGGTGGGTCTCTGTCACGGGCAGCTTGCCCTTGCCGCCGAAGCGCCATCAGCATCGGCCAGACTGAGAATTTGCCCGCTGCGGCGCGCCGGGCCAGGATTCGGAGATAGCCTCCTGGATTCTTGATGGCGTTGCCCCGTTGCAGAATGGCCGAGAGCACTACACTGGCTTGTCCATCGCCCATTGCGATGCGGGCTTCCTCCCAGGCGCTTGGACTAATGCCGAGCATGGAACGAACGGTGGATGCGGTCGTAATGAGATCCTGCGGCGTGCGGATGCCACTGCGCGCATAGTCGACGATGTCGGGACAGAGTTCGACCACCATGCGAATTGGGATGGTGTCGGGAACTCGAGAACGGTCGGGGTCGATC
>JAHCKB010000016.1 GCA_026125985.1 Bradyrhizobium sp. | reverse complement strand
AACGCGCCGACCCTGCGCATCGAGGGGCTGACCCTTGGCGGACGTTGAACTGCGCGGAACGGCCCTTGCGCGCGACGCGGCGCTGCTCACCGAAACCGTGCGCGAGGCGGGACTGCTCGCCAGATCGCTGTTCCGCACCGAGCTGAAGAACTGGACCAAGGGGGCGTCCTCGCCGGTCTCCGAAGCCGATATCGCCGTGAACGATCTTCTCGAGCAGCGTCTGCGCCAGGCGACGCCCGACTACGGCTGGCTTTCGGAGGAGAGCGCCGATGACCAGTCGCGGGTCGGCAAGCGCTTTGCCTGGATCGTCGATCCGATCGACGGCACGCGTGCCTATCTCGCCGG
The DNA here is from genome assembly GCA_026125985.1 of Bradyrhizobium sp. Taxonomy (GTDB): domain Bacteria; phylum Pseudomonadota; class Alphaproteobacteria; order Rhizobiales; family Xanthobacteraceae; genus Bradyrhizobium. The sequence goes on along the minus strand of JAHCKB010000016.1, from coordinate 25,527 downwards.
CCGCGAAGACTGGTGCGTTTGCGCGGCGCTGGTGGAGGACGGCAGCCCGGTGCTGGCGGCGGTATACGCGCCGGCAAGCGAGGAGTTCTTCTTCGCCGCGCGCGGGCAAGGCGCTTCGCTCAACGACAGGCGTGTGGAGGCAAGCCCCGGCGACGATCTCGATTTCGCGCGCATGGCGGGACCGAAGCCGCTGGTTCAGCGCCTAAGTCCCTCTCCGGAAGAAATCTCGCTGCATCCGCGAATCGGCTCGCTGGCGCTGCGGCTGTGCCGTGTCGCGCACGGCGCGCTGGATGCCGCCTTTGCCGGCGGGCAGAGCCGCGACTGGGACCTTGCTGCCGCCAATTTGATCGTGCAGGAAGCGAATGGTAGAATGACGGCGCTCTCGGGGGATGCGATCCTTTACAATCGCCGGGACGTGGTGCACGGGATGCTGGTGGCGGCGGGACGCGATCGTCATGCGCGGATCGTCGCGCATTTCAGGGACCGGCCGCTGCTCTAGCTCCTTGCGAGCGAACATCCGCCTTGCCGGGCATCTCTCTTAGGAAGCTCTCGACAATGTCTGAAAGTGCCCAGCCGCAATTGCTTCACCTCGTTCTCGGCGGCGAGCTTACCGATCTCGAACACGTCACCTTCAAGGATCTCGACAAGGTCGATATCGTCGGCGTGTTTCCCAACTATGCCACGGCCTATGCGGCGTGGAAGGCCAAGGCGCAGCAGACGGTCGACAACGCCCAGATGCGCTACTTCATCGTCCACCTGCACCGGCTGCTCGATCCGGATCAAGACACGAAGCCCAGGCGTTGAAAAGGTTCTTTCGCGATCTCCTGCGCAGCCAGTGGGTTCAGCGCGCGCTCGGCGTGCTGGCGGCCGAGTACCTGCGGCTGGTGTGGCTCACCAACCGCTTCAGCTATGATCCGGCCGACGTCTATCAGCGGGTCGAACCGGAGATGCCCGCCATCTTCGTGTTCTGGCACGGCCAGCATTTCATGACGCCGTTCATCAAGAACAAGCCGAGCTACCGCGCCAAGGTATTGATCTCCCGGCATCGCGACGGCGAGTTCAACGCCATCGCTGCCGAGCGGCTCGGCATCGGCACCATCCGGGGGTCCGGCGATCATTCCGGTGCATTTCACCGCAAGGGCGGGGTCGGAGCGTTCCGCGAGATGGTTCAGGCGCTGGACGACGGCTGGAACGTTGCGACAACCGCCGACGTGCCGAAGCGCTCGCGCATAGCGGGTATGGGCGTCATTATGCTCGCGCGCGAGACCGGCCGGCCGATCCTGCCCTTTGCCATGGTGACGAGCCGTTTCGTTCGCCTGAAAAACTGGGACTCCACGACCATCAATCTGCCCTTCGGGCGCGGCGCTGTGGTAGGTATTGACCTCGTTTCCGTTCCTCCGGATGCGGACGCCGAGACCATGGAAAGACTGCGACAGCAAGTCGAAGGCTACCTCAACGAAGCGACGCGCCGCGCCTATGCGCAAGTCGGCCGTCCGGAGGCCGCCCTTGGCTGACTTCCTGCCGATGACGCTGCGTTTTTACCGGAAGCTGTCGTATGCGATGGTTCCGCTGGCGCCTGCCTTGATCAGGAGCCGCCTCAAGCAGGGCAAGGAAGATCCCGAGCGCGTCAGCGAGCGGCGCGGGCTGTCGCTGGGCACCCGGCCGCATGGTCCGCTGGTATGGATTCACGGCGCCAGCGTCGGCGAGGTGCTGGCGGCGGCGGGGTTGATTGAGCGGCTGCGGGCGCTGAACCTGCGCATCCTGCTCACCTCGGGCACGGTGACGTCGGCCACGATCGTAGCCAAGCGCTTTCCGCCCGATGTCATCCATCAGTATGTCCCTTACGATTCCCCGCGCTACGTCGCGCGCTTCCTCGACCACTGGCGGCCGTCGCTGGCGCTGTTCATCGAGTCCGATCTCTGGCCCAACCTGATCCTGTCCGCCGCTTCGCGCCGGCTGCCGATGGTGGTGATCAACGGACGGATGTCTCCGCGATCCTTCCCGCGCTGGCAGCGTGCGCGCAACACGATCTCGGCGCTGCTCGGCCAGTTCGATATTTGCCTGGCGCAGTCGGAGACCGATGCGGAGCGCTTCGCCGCGCTCGGCGCGCGTAACGTCATTGCCACCGGCAATCTCAAGCTCGACGTGGCGGCGCCGCCGGCGGACCCCGTCAAGCTCGAAAAGCTGATGGCCATGACGCGCGGCCGCCCCGTGATCGTCGCCGCCTCGACCCATCCGGGCGAGGAGGAGATCCTGATCGAGACCCATCGCAGGCTCGCCGGATTCTTCCCGGGGCTGCTGTCGGTGATCGTGCCGCGGCATCCCGATCGCGGCAACGCGGTGGCGGGCCTCGTCGCCGCTTCCGGCCTGCGCTTTGCGCAGCGTTCGCGCGAGGAGCTGCCGGCCGCCAATACCGACATCTATGTCGCCGACACGATGGGCGAACTCGGCCTGTTCTACCGGCTTGCCGGTATCGTCTTCATGGGCGGATCGCTGGTCGAGCATGGCGGCCAGAACCCGATCGAGGCGGTCAAGCTGGGCGCGGCGATCGTGCACGGTCCCCATGTGTTCAATTTCGGCGACGTCTATGAGGCGCTCGACAGGGCGGGCGGCGCGCGCGAGGCCTATGGCCATGAAGCGCTGCTGAAGCAGCTTGGGCAATTGCTGGCCGATCCCGCGGCGCGCGATGCGGTGGCCGCGAGCGGCGCTCACGTGGTCGATCAGCTTGGCGGCGCGCTGGAGAAGACGCTCGCCGCGCTCGAGCCCTATCTGCTGCAGTTGCGCATCGAGATGGGAGCCGCCAATGCGTGAGCCGGCCTTCTGGTACCGGCCCGCGTCCTGGAAATCGCATTTGCTGAAGCCGCTCGCGGCGCTCTATGGCGCCGCCGCCGCGTTTCGTCTCACGCGCGAGGGATTGAAGGCCGGCATCCCCGTGCTCTGCGTCGGCAATTATCACGGCGGCGGCGCCGGCAAGACCCCGACCGTGCTGGCGCTGGCCGGATTGCTGCGCGAACTCGGCGAGACGCCGGTCGTACTCAGCCGCGGCTATCGCGGCAAGCTGCGTGGGCCGGTGCGGGTGGATGCCTCGCGGCACAGCGCAGCCGATGTCGGCGACGAACCGCTGATGCTCTCTTCAACCGTTCCCGTCGTGGTGTCGCGCGATCGCGCCGACGGCGTCGCGCTGGCGAAATCGCTGGCGGCCACCGTGATCGTGATGGACGACGGTTTCCAGAATCCGGCTATCGCCAAGGATGCTTCGCTGATCGTGATCGACAGCTGCCGCGGCGTCGGCAATGCCCAGGTGATGCCGGCAGGCCCCTTGCGCGCGCCGCTGCCCGAGCAGATCGCGCGAACCGATGCATTGATCGTAATCGGCGATGGCGATGCGGCCGCCAGCGTGGCTGCCGCGGTCGCGGCGCAGGGCAAGCCGGTGCTGGCTGCGCATTTCAGGCCGCATGAGTCTTCGCTGGCTGCGCTGCGAGGCAAGCCTGCGCTCGCGTTCGCAGGCATCGGCGATCCCGCCCGGTTCTTTGCCACGCTGCGCGACAGCGGCGTCGATGTCGCTCGCACGCGCGTCTTTGCCGATCATCATCCGCTCGCGCAAGCCGAGATTGACAGTCTCGTCGCCGACGCGCGACGCGAGCGCCTGACGCTGGTGACGACGGAAAAGGATCTGGCGCGCCTGCGCAATGCCGGCGAGCTGCCGGACTGGGCGTGCGAGGTGGTGCCGTTCAGGGTGACGCTGGAGTTCGACGATGCGGCGGCGCTGCGCCGATGCGTGACCGCGCAGCTCTATGAGGCGCGCCAGAAGCGCTTCGAGAGGGACAACTAGCCGGGTGTTCGCGGCGGCGCGGACGGACCTTTGCCGAATTCCGTCAGGTTGGTTTGCAATTTGGCGATCCTCTCCTGGCAGGACAGCCCATCCGAACGGTATCGGAGAAAATCAGAAATATCAGGCTGTTATCTTGCCGCCGCGGAACATGGTGGCGGACGTGCCTGTCATTTTCGAGTTAATCGGACCTTCCGATTGTCAGAGATCGGACAAAGACAATGATAATTTGAATCGATTACGGCTGCGGGTCAGCAACGCTCCGTCAACGGAAGAGACCCTCCATGCGCACCAATCTGCCCGTCACCAACAACGAATACCATCTCAACGAAGACACGCTCATCGTTTCGAAGACCGACCTCAAGGGCAAGCTGACCTACTTCAATCAGCAGTTTGTGGATGCCGCGGGTTTCACCGAGGACGAACTGATCAATCAACCGCACAACATCGTGCGCCATCCCGACATGCCGCCGGAGGCATTCGAGAATCTCTGGGACACGCTGAAGGCCGGCAAGCCGTGGGCGGGCGCCGTGAAGAACCGCCGCAAGAACGGTGACTTCTACTGGGTGCTGGCGAGCGCCACTCCCATCTACGAGAACGGCCAGGTCTCCGGCTACATGTCGATCCGCACCCAGCTTCCGCGCGACCAGCGCGAGGAAGCCGAGCGGGTTTACGCGGCGATCCGGGCCAAGAAAGTGAAGGGCATCCGGATCGACGCCGGCATGATCCGCAAGACGTCGCCTTTCGACGTCTTTGCGCCGCTCACCCGATCGTTCAAGGCGCGCCTTGCAACGCTGGTGACCGTGCTATCCGTGTCGACGCTGGCGGTGGGAGCCGCCGGTCTTGTGTCAATCAGCAAAGTCGAAGGCCACGCGAAGTCGATCTACGAGGATCGGGCCGTGCCGCTCACGCAGCTCTTCGAAATCAACGACCGCATGAAGGAGAATTCGCTGGCGCTGCTAGGTGCGGCTGCCGAGCGTTCGGGCCGCCAGGCCGAGGTCCGGCGTACGGTCGAAGGAAATATCGAGCGTATCGGCAAGCTGTGGACCGAATACATGGCGACCTATCTCACGCCGGAAGAGAAGGCCGTTGCTGAGGCGTTCGCGCCGAAGCGCACGGAGTATGTGCAGAACGGCCTCAAGCCCGCTTTGGCTCTGCTGGATGCCGGAAAGTATGACGAGCTGGGTGCCTTCGTGACGGGTAAGGCGGCCTCGCTGCTTGGGGCAGCAAAGGTTGATATGGACAAGCTGGTTGCGATCCAGATCAAGGAGGCCAAGGTCGAGTTCGACGCCACCGAAAGCGCGTTCTGGACGGCCAATATCGTCGTTTTCGCCATGTTGTGCCTGGGATTGCTGCTTGGCGGACTGATCGCCTTCACAACGTCCCGCGCGATCTCCAGGCCGATGGCGCAGCTGAACGAGATCATGGGCAAGATCGCCCAGGGCGTGTTCAACAGCCGCGTCGAAGTGCTGCGTGACGACGAGGCCGGCATTGCGCTTCGTAACCTCCAAGCGCTCCAGGCCAAGCTCGGCTTCGACCGGGAGTCGCAGAGGGATCTCGAGCGGAAGTCCGTCCTGCAGCGGAAAGCCGACATGCATCGCATTGCCGGCGAGTTCGAGGCGGCGGTCGGAAACATCATCGAGACCGTGGCCTCTGCGTCGACCGAGCTTGAAGCCGCTGCCGGCACTCTCACCAGCGCCGCGGACTCGACGCAGCAGCTCTCCGTTTCGGTGGCGTCCGCCTCGGAAGAGGCATCGACCAATGTCCAGTCGGTTGCGTCGGCAGCCGAAGAGATGGCTTCCTCAGTGGCGGAAATCAGCCGGCGCGTGCAGGACTCCGCACGACTGGCCGCGGATGCGGCGGGCCAGGCCCGTCAGACCACCGATCGGGTGACGCAGCTCGCCGGCGCTGCGACGCGAATTGGCGACGTCGTCGAACTCATCAACAGCATCGCCGGCCAGACCAACCTGCTCGCGCTCAATGCGACCATCGAGGCGGCACGCGCCGGCGAGGCGGGCCGCGGCTTCGCAGTCGTGGCGTCCGAAGTGAAGGCGCTGGCCGAACAGACTGCGAAGGCCACGGGTGAGATCGGACAGCAGATCTCGGGCATCCAGGACGCCACGCGCGATTCCGTCAGTGCCATCGAGCATATCAGCAAGACGATCGAGCAGCTTTCCGAGATCTCGTCTGCCGTCGCAGCAGCGGTCGAGGAGCAGGGCGCGGCGACGAACGAGATTTCGCGCAACGTCCAGGAGGCCGCCCACGGCACCCAGCAGGTCTCTGCCAACATCTCCGATGTCCAGCGCGGCGCCACCGAGACCGGATCGGCATCCTCCCAGGTGCTGTCCTCGGCGCAATCGCTGTCGCAGGAGAGCAACCAGCTCAAGATGGAAGTCGACAAGTTCCTCTCTAACATCCGCGCAGCGTGATCTTGCGGCCGGAATGATGACTGCATCATCGTTCCGGCCGATCGCGCCGGCTGACCAGGGTGTGGCCGTGCAGTTCAGATCGCGGCGGCATCACGCCTCAATTTGAGATTGGTAGAGAAGCCTTCCGGCCCTGGTCTATGTTGTGACCGGAGATTCGATTGCCCACCTACCTCGACCGTTATCCAGCCGTTCATGCGCAAGACAGCGAGACTGCCCGTCACGGGTTGATCTCGATCTATGGTGCCGACGGCTTCGACACCAATGCGCCGAACTTCGGATTGCGCGCGAACTATGCAAGTCTGGCAAACTCCGGATTGGCCTTCTGCGCCTATGATGGTGCGGCCTCGGTTTCCTTTCCCGAATCCGGACTCGTTCGGCAGTTCTTCTCCATCCAGGGACGCGCACGGCTGCGATCCCGCAGGCTGGATGCCCCGATCGGCCCGTGGACACGGGTGGTCGGCGGGGACTCGAGACTGGGGCTGCATTTCGAGGAAGGCTACCGGCAGCTCGTGCTGCGGCTCGATCATTCGGCTCTGGAACGGATGCTGAAGGCGCTCGTCGGCGACAGCAGCGATCGTAGGTTGCAGTTCGACGAGGAGGCCGATCCCGATCCTGTCGGGATGAACGTTCTCCGCCAGCACGTCTTCCACCTTGCGGCCGAACTCGATCTCATCGAGGCAGCCCGCTCGCCGCTCGCCATCGCGGAATTCGAGCGGGGTGTGATGGTCAGATTTTTTCTGGCGAACAAGCACAACTTCGGGCACTTCTTCGATCGAGAGCCTTTGCGCGCGAACCCCGCCGTCGTTCAGCGCGTCGAGAGTTTCGTCGAGCAGAACTGGGACCGGCCGATCGAGCTCAGCGAGCTTGCGGCCGTCGCCAATGTGAGCGTGCGGACGATATTCCGGGAGTTCGAGCGGGCGGGAAAGGGCTCTCCTGCACAGTTTGCAAAGCGGATACGCCTCGACCGCGCGGCCGGGTTGCTCGCAGAACCAGAAGCGGACACGACGGTAACCGGCGTTGCGCTGCGCTGCGGCTTCCAGAATCTCGGCCGTTTTTCCGCCGACTATTTTCGCACCTTCGGCGAACTGCCTTCGGAAACATTGAGGCGCGGCCGGACGGGATGATCGCGCTCAGTCCGGCAAGTTGTTGACCTGCTTCACCCAGGCGCGCACGTCGGCAAGTACGGCGGGCAGCACCGCCTTTACCTCCTGCACGGTCATGCCGGCCTTGATGCGGGGATCGTACAGCAGGTTGAGCAGATACTGGTCGTAGACGTCGAAATACCCCTTCGAGACGTTATCGTTGAACATGGTCCAGGGTACGGTCGCGGTGTCGTTGATCGGGCCGAGCGATTGCAGCAGCTCCTCATAGGCGCAATCGAGGAAGACGAAGTCGCCAGCGTCGACGGTGAGGATGACGTCGGAATGCTCGATCTCGAATCTCTCGTTCTTGCGGAATCCCGAGAGGCATTGTGGATCGAGCGAGTTCTTGATCTCCCTGGCGCGCTCGCGGCCGTAGAATCCCGAGATGGTGCGGAACAGATCGCGGTCGCGCACCAGCGTGACCAGCACGTTGGCGTCGTCTTTGCTGTCTGCCATCGAGATATCGAGATGGCGCACATGCGCGGCGATATCGGCGACGATTTTCACCATCTGCGCCTTGCGGTCGGCCCGGCCGGTCGCGAATACCCGCACCGGCACCTCGTATTTGCGGATGCGGTCGACGCGGCCGGCCAGGTGGTATTCGGCGCCGAACGCCGTCTTCATGAAGCCGTCGACGATCTCGTGATCGCTGAAACTCTTTCTTTCGGTGCGCTGGCGGGCGGCGATCGCAGCGGGCTCGGCCGAAGCTGGCGGCGTCACGGCCATCCCGATCGTCGATATCGCCAGCGCCATCGCGACAAGGGGAATGAGCCGGCGAAATCTGCACATGGCCACGACGCTGACGCAGGAAGCGGGGAGAGGCAAGGCCCTCCCGCATTGACGCCTCTGGAATTCGCCTGCGCGGGGCTAGTTCTTTACCACGACCGTCGTGCCCACCGGCACCCGATTGTAGAGGTCGACGACGTCGTCGTTGGTCATCCGGAAGCAGCCGGACGACACTGCCTGGCCGATCGTCTCCGGCTCGTTGGAGCCGTGGATGCGATAGAGCGTCGAGCCCAGATACATCGCACGCGCCCCGAGCGGATTTTCGACGCCACCGGGCATGTGACGCGGCAGGTCGGGACGCCGGCGCAACATCTGCGGCGGCGGGGTCCAGGCCGGCCATTCCTTCTTGGCGCTGATGCGATGGGTTCCGCTCCAGCGGAAACCGTCGCGGCCGACGCCGATGCCGTAGCGCAGCGCCTGTCCGCCCGGCAGCACCAGATAGAGCCGCCGCTCGCTGGTGTTGATGAGAATGGTGCCGGGGCCGTAGCTTGTCTGCAACGTCACCGTGGTTCGCGGAACCGGGCTTCTGCCGCCATAGCCGCCGCTGCGGAAATTCGGTCCTCCGCCCAGAATGTCGCCCGAGTCGAAGCCGTAACCTTCCGCCTGCGCCTGGCCCGCCGCCAGCATCACCGCCCCTGCGCACAACAAAGCAAGCCCCCGGATCATCTCTTCTCCTCGCAAATCAGTTTTCGACAATCATGTCCGAAAGGCCATAACGGCGACGATTTCGCAAGCAACGAGCCCGTGACTGCGGGATTTCGAGCTTGCCCGGTCCCAAAAACACAACGGGTCAACGGCGATGGCTGCAATGTCCGCTAACCCTTTGACGAAACGGTTGAACAATGATTGATCTGCCGGACAATCCGGAAGGAACCCGGCCAACGCGGACGACAGGGGCGGAACAATGAACGGTGCGGAAAGTCTGGTGCGGACATTGGTCGCAGGCGGTGTCGACGTCTGCTTCACCAATCCCGGCACCTCGGAGATGCATTTTGTCGCAGCACTGGATCGCGTCGAAGGCATGCGCTGCGTGCTCGGCCTGTTCGAAGGCGTGGTGACGGGGGCGGCCGACGGCTATTTCCGCATGAAAGGCACGCCGGCCTCGACGCTGCTGCATCTCGGCCCGGGTCTCGCCAACGGCCTTGCCAATCTGCACAACGCCAAGAAGGCCAATTCCGGCATCGTCAACATCGTCGGCCAGCACGCCACCTACCACATCGGTTACAACGCACCGCTGACTTCCGACATCGAAGGCTTGGCGCGGCCGATGTCGGCCTGGGTGCGGACCTCGCCGGATGCGAAGTCCGTTGCCGCCGACGGCGCGGCTGCGATTGCCGCCGCCATGAGCTCGCCGCCGCAGATCGCGACCCTGATCCTGCCGGCCGACACCGCCTGGAACGAGGCGGACGGCATCGCGCAGGTTCCGGCGGAAAGCCAGCGCCCCGGCTATTCTTCGCAGGCCGTCGATCATGCCGCGAAGGTGCTGCGCTCGGGCGGCTCGCAGAACCTGCTGCTGCTCACCGGCAGCGCGCTCACCGAGAAGGGCCTCGCGCTGGCGCAGCAGATCGCGGGCAAGACCGGCTGCAAGGTGATGGGCCAGACCTACAATCCCAGGATGGCGCGCGGCCTCGGCCGCTTCGCCATCGACCGCATCCCCTACGTGATCGAGCAGGCGCTGCCGATCCTGAAGGACTTCAAGAACATCGTGCTGATCGAGGCTAACGATCCCGTCGCGTTCTTTGCCTATCCGAACAAGCCGAGCCTGCTGAAGCCCGAAGGCTGCGAGGTGCATCGCGTCACCCACGGCGGCGACAATTCGGTGGCGGCGCTGGAAGCGCTGGCGGGCTCCCTCGGCGCCAAACCTGCGGACGTCGTGCCGCAGAAGCCGATGGATATCGCAAGGCCCTCCGGAGCGCTGAACCACGCCAATATCGCGCAGGCGATCGCGATGGCCATCCCGGAAAACGCCATCGTGGTCGACGAGTCCATCACGACCGGCCGTCAGTTCTTTCCGCCGACCGCGGCGGCAAAGCCGCACGACTGGCTGCAGAACATGGGCGGCTCGATCGGCTTCTCGCCGCCGGTCGCCACCGGCGCTGCGGTCGCCTGTCCCGACCGCAAGGTGATCTGCATGGTCGGTGACGGTTCTTCGATGTACACGATCCAGTCTTTGTGGACGCAGGCGCGCGAAGGCCTCAACGTCGTCACGATTGTATTCGCAAATCGCATCTATCAGATCCTGCGCGGCGAGTTCGACGGCGTGGGCGCGGGCGAGCCGGGACAGCGTGCGCTCGACATGCTCAAGCTCGACCGGCCGACCCTCGACTTCGTCGCGCTCGCGAAGGGCATGGGCGTGCCCGGGCGCGCGGTGACGACGGCGGACGAGTTCAACAAGGCGCTGGAAGAAGCCATGGCCGAGCCGGGGCCGCGGCTGATCGAGGTGCAGATGTAGCGCGGGCACGCCCGCGCCAGCTGGGGAAGCGGATGCGGGCGGAGCTGGAGAAGGTGGTCAGGGCGATCGGGGAGTTCTACGCCCGCGAGGGCGTGCTGTTCGACAAGGACCTCGGCGAACGTACGCTGACGCACCGAATGGCGGTGCATCTGGAACGCCAGTTCGACGGCTGGGAGGTCGATTGCGACTACAACCGTCTCGGCGAGCGGCTGCTGAAGCTGCCGCACGGCAGCATTGTTTCGACCGATGACGAACTCGGCAAGTCGATCTTCCCCGACATCGTCGTGCACCGCCGCGCCGTGCCGGAGAACCTGCTGACAGTCGAGCTAAGGAAAGCCACCAACCACCAGCCGGTCGAGCACGAACACCACAAGCTGCGCGGACTGACCGACCCGCATCTGTGGTTCGCCTACCGGATCGGCGTGCTGCTGGTGCTGGGCAGGAAGGGCGTCAAAGCGCCGGATGTCTATCTCGGCGGCAGGATCGACCGCGAATTGTCCGACTGGTTCGTCGGTCGGCTGCGTGAGTTGGGTCTGGCGGCGTAGACAAACCCAGGGCGCCGGCGCTCTCGATGACCGCTCCCGCCGCGGGACACCGACGCGCGAAAGGGGTCAGCGTTGTACCGCGCCGCGCCCGCCGGCCAGCGCGATGCCGATCCGGCGTCCGGCCAGCAGGCCGATCACCACAAGCAAACACCAGATCGGAAGAAAGAAGAAAGTGAGGATGCCCGCATCCTCGGGCTCGGTCCGCAACAGCCATTTGACGATGCCGACCGGGGCGAACAGGCCGACCGCGCCGCCGATGCCGGTCATGATCCAGAGCAGGAATTTCCTGGCCGGCGACATTCGCTCACCTCCGGAACAGGATGACGGCCTCGCGAAACAGGTTGGCGAACGAGATGGCGAGCGCGCAGCCCAGCGCGAACATGGCGAAGCGATGGTAGTCGTCGGCGGTCAGCGTCTGGAACTGGAAGTGGGGCGGCATGAAGGCCCACCACACCATCGGGATCGCCAGCAACGTGGCGAACACGCCGGCCGGCGCCCCGGCGAGCAGGCTGGCGAAAAGCACCGCAGGGAAGAAGGTCGCGAAGTAGAGCTTGGCGCCCAGCACCTGAAACATTTCCTGGACCGAGGCGGCCAGTACGATAGCGAACACGGCCGCCAGAAATGCCGAAAGCGACCATGGCCTGAAATTCATGATGACGTTACGCATGCATTGTCCTCAGGGGCCCCGAAGCTTTGGGTTCCAAGGTAGCGGAGGAGGGGGGAAAACGGAAGATGGCGGACGCACCGAAATTCGGCCTCCAGTCGAAGATGAAATAAATTACGCCAATACTATCAGTCGCTTATGTTCTCATGGTTAAATCCTGAACGGTTTTTCGTGGAGGAACCTGCGGTTCCCATCGGCAGGTCCTGTCCCTTCAACCTCGCCGGAAGCGATCTGGCCCGGCGCCTGTTTTTCGCCTCACGCCGCATGCCGGCGCAGCTTTGCGCGGCCGGTGGTTTCATTTCTCCGGACCGGACAGGGCCGCTTGCGCGCCGCCGAGGTCTCGTCACCTCGATGAATCACCCTGCCGGGATGGCGCGCTTATTTGATGGTTTGTGAGATTGCAGTTGCGGCCTTTCGATTGACTTGCCGAATTGTAGTCGCTTTGGTGTCGCCAGATTTGGCGTTCGGATGCTTCGCGGAACATCGTCTGCTGCTGCGCCGATCAGAGGAGGTCTGGATGCGCATTTTGGCCGTTGCGACGTTGATCGCGACAATTTCGGCAGCGTCGTCAGCTTACGCGCAGGCGTACAACCCGCGCTATCCGGTCTGCTTCAAGAAGATCGAGAACTTCGGTGGCGAAACCGTCGAATGCGCCTATACCTCGCTGCCGCAGTGCCAGCAGACAGCACTCGGCCTCGGCGGCCAGTGCGTGCTCAACCCGTTCTACTACGGCCCGGGAAGAAGCCGCCGCTACTGAGTTCTCCGGAACTGAATTTGCCCGAACCGTCGTGCCGATGGCGCGGCCGCATCGACGCTGCGCGAATGCGCGTGTGATGTTGATGAATCAAGCCGCCCCCTGAGCGAGCGGCGGCTTGCGGCACCATGCCCACTGTTGCGCCATCCCGGTTGGCCCATTGGGAGCGCCATGTTCCCGGCAGTTGCTACTATCTGTCCGGTACCCCCGAGTTCTCAGGGGCTAGGATTGCCATCGTCAAGTTTGGAACCAACCGGCTGACGCCATTCCAGTGGGAGGACCGACGATGACCAGCAATCACGGAATTGCGGCCGCACTGGCTGCACTCGCATTATCCTGCAGCGCCGGGACAAGTCAGGCGGCGGACTGCGGGACGATCAACCTCGGCGCCGCACTTTCGGCTACCGGCATCTACGCCTCGAACGGCGCCAACACCAGGAACGGCTACATGAATTCGCGATCAAGAAGATCAACGACGCCGGCGGCGTGAAGATCGGCGACAAGTGCTACCACTTCAAGGTCACCTATTACGATGACGAGTCGACGCCGGCGCGCGCCGCGCAGCTGATCGAGCGGTTGATCAGCCAGGACGGCATCAAGTTCGTGCTCGGCCCCTACAGCTCGCCGATGACCAAGGCCATTCTGCCGGTCACCGAGAAGTACAAGACCCCCGTGGTGCAGGCGGAAGCGGCTTCGCGCTCGCTGTTCACGCAAGGGTACAAATATCACTTCGGCATCATCGCGACCTCGGAGAAATACCTGACGCCCGTGATCGACATGGCGATCGAACAGGCCAAGAAGGCCGGCCGCGCCAGTGTTTGAGGTCAAGGTCGCGATGATCTTCCAGGACGATTCGTTCTCGCTCGACGTCCGGCAGGGCGTTGTCGATGCGATGAAGAAGAACGGCATCACGGCGACCATCGACGACCGCATGCCGAAGGACCTCAACGACCTCACCGCGTTCTCTTCACTGGGCGTGAAGGCGCTGGAAGCCGGACGTGTTGCTGGATCTCCGGCCACGAGAAGGAGCGGCAACCGCGGCCCGCCAGATGGGCGAGCACAAGACCGATGCCGCTGGTCGGGGTCACCCATTGCGAGTTCTGGCCGGCGTGGTGAAGGACTTCCTGAAGATCGCCGAAGGTTTCGTCTGCCCTGTTCCAATGGGACGAGACCATGAAAGCCAGCGATCCCATGTTCGGCACGGCGATGAACTACATAACAACGATGAAGGTATGCATCCCGAGTACAAGACGGTGCCCTATCAGACGGCGCAGGCAAGTGCTGCGATCTGGCGTCTGGAAGATCAAAGTGCCGGCTCGCTCTCGATCAGGAGACGGTTCAGTCAGGCGCTGATCAAGACCGACCTGCTGACCTTCAGTCACGTCGCGTTCGACGAGGATGGAAGCAACTGGCAAGACGATCGTCATGCGCCAGATCCAGGACGGCAAATACGTCGTGGTGGCGCCGCCTGCGGTGGCCGCCGGACCGGTCGTCTATCCGCGCGCCGTGAACTACTGAGCGGGGCAGGCCTGCCGACGGCGCGCCGGTGGATCCCGCGGCCCAAGCAAGCCTATGCCCGATGAGACGGCTTGCCCGGCAACGCCGGGGCCGGTGACGGTGGTGGGGGAAACGCGATTCGCTTGACGCCCGACGGGCGGCTTTCCGGTCGGCTAATGAGGCCTGCGCGATGCAACAGATCATCGGCAACATCAGCGTCCTCGAGGCGGCGCCGATCCTGAATCTCGGGCTTCTGATCGACGGGCTTCTGATCGGGGCGATCTTCGCGCTCGCGGCCTACGGTCTGGCGCTGGTCTGGGGCGTCATGAACGTGAAGAACCTCGCCCAGGGCGATTTCATCATGACCGGCGGTTACATCGCCTGGTTCCTCGGCATCACGGCGTTCATCCGCTGCTCGGACTGCCCATTGCCTGCGTGGTGCTGTGGTGCATCGGCTGGGTTCTCTACCGGGTGGTCGTCAGCAAGGTCATCACGCGCGACCTGTTTACCTCGCTGCTGGCTACCTTCGGCATCGCCATCGTCATTCAGCAGAGACGTTCACCCGCCTGACCCGACACCCACCGGCCCGGTGCCGATCTGCCGAACTGGTCCTTCGCCGGCGGCCTGATCACCATCCCCGCCACGCGCGCCCTCGGTTTCGTGCTCGCCGCGCTGCTGGCGATCGGCGTGATCGTCTTCATGAAGCGCAGCCGCATGGGGCAGGCCATTCGCGCCACCGCCCAGGATGCGCGCGCCGCGCGTGTGCTCGGCATCGACACCGAGAAGGTCTATTCCTTCACCTTCTGCCTTAACGCTGCGATCTGCGGGGCGGCCGGCGCGCTGGTCGCGGTGGTCTGGAACGCAGCCCTTCATGGGCACGACCTATTCGATCCGCCTGTTCGTGGTGGTGACGGCTGCCGGCTTCGGTAATTTGCCCGGCGTCATCGCCGCCGGATTCGGCATGGGCGTGTTCGAGCAGTTCGGCGGCTTCATCTTCGGCGCGCAATATCAGCAGGCGCTGATCGTGCTGCTGCTGCTGATTGTGCTGGCCTTCCGCCAGCCGGGGAACCTCCGTTTGCGTCAGGCCGTGCAACAGAACGTCGCCAGCTCCGACCGCTGGCCTACTGGCTGCTGCTGCCGTCGGCGTCGCCGCGCCCGTACTGTTTCCGACTACACCACCCAGATCGCCGTGCTCTGGCTGATGGTGCTGTTCGCACTGACCTGGGACATCCTCGGCGGCCAGATGGGTTACAACTCGCTCGGCAACATCTTCTTCTTCGGCATCGGCATGTATGCCTCCGCCGTGGTCCAGATCGGGCTGTATTACGACGTCGGCATGTACACCTCGGCGGGGCGCACCACCCATATCGTGTTCAGCCACTCGCAATACTTCACGGGGCTGACGTTCGGGATACTGGCTGGCAGCGTCGTGTCCGCGGTGCTGGGGCTCGGCGTCGGCTTCTTCGTGTTCGGGCTGCGCGGGCCGTATTTCGCCATCGGCACGCTCGGCATCGCGGTCGCCGCCGCCGAACTGATCTCGTCCTGGGAATGGGTCGGCGCGGCCTCGGGCATCTCGCTGCCGGTGTTTCCGGGCGGGCCCGATACGCAGAAACTGTTCTTCTATTTCCTGCTGTTTGCCCTGTCGTTCGTCCTGCTGCTGTTCCTGCGCTGGCTCTATTCCACCAATTTCGGTCTCGCCATCAACGCCATCCGAGACGACGAGGAGAAGGCGGAGGGCATGGGGCTGCACACCCGCCGCTACAAGCGCTTCGCGCTGGTCATCGCCGCCTTCTTCCTCGGCCTGTCGGGCGCGATCTTCGGCAACATGACCGGCTTCGTCGAGCCGCGCGAGATCGCCTTCCCCACCACCACCTTCAACATCTTCATGGTGCTGATGGTGCTGCTCGGCGGCAAGGGCACGCTGTGGGGGCCGGTGATCGGCGCGGTGGTGTTTCATTTCATCAAGGAGGTGACGTGGACCTACTTCCTCGGCTGGCAGTACATCGCGCTCGGCCTCTTGATCGTGATCATCGTGGTCTATTTCCAGCAGGGCATCGTCGGCTGGCTGATGGAGAAATATCCGGAGCGGTTCGGCATCCAGGTCGCGCCGAAGGAAGCGGAACAGCCGCCGCGCGCGGCAGGCCTCGCCGCACAGCCGGGAGGCGCCGAATGAACGCCGCCATCATCGAGGTCGAGAACGTCAGCAAGTCGTTCGGCGGCGTCGTCGCCAACCGCGGCGTTTCGCTCAGCGTGCCCAGGGGCGGCATCACCGGGCTGATCGGGCCGAACGGCTCGGGCAAGACCACGCTGTTCAATTCCATCGTCGGCTACCACCCGATCGACTCCGGCTCGATCCGTTTCGAAGGGCAGGAGATTTCCCGGCTGCGCGTGCAGGAGATCGCGCGGCTCGGCCTGTTGCGCACGTTCCAGACCACGCGCATCTACGGCAAGATGAACTGCGTGCAGAACATGCTGATCTCGATCCCGCATCGCAAGGCCGGCCTGTTCGACATGTTCGCCAGCGAGCGCGGCGAGGTCGCCGAGCGCGCCGAGCATCTCCTCGCCTTCGTCGGCCTCTACGAGAAGCGTTTCCTGCGCGCCGGCTCGCTGTCCTTTGGCCAGCAGAAGCTGCTGGAATTCGCCATGGCGCTGATGAACGAGCCGACTGTGCTGATGCTGGACGAGCCGACCGCCGGCATCAATCCCACGCTGATCAACGGCCTGATCGACCGGCTGAAGCGCGCCAACACCGAGTTCGGCATCACGCTGTTCATCATCGAGCACAACATGCGCGTGATCATGAACATGGCCGACAGGATCTATTGCCTCGCCCATGGCGAAATGCTGGCCGCCGGCGAGCCCGGCGAAATCCAGCGCGACCAGCGCGTCATCGACGCCTATCTCGGAGTGCACTGATGAGCATGTCCGGCGAAGCCCGCTTCGGCGGCGTCGACAGCGTCATCTCCGTCGACGAGGTGGCCCGGCAAGCGCAGGCGATCGCCCGCGAGGTCGGCATCGACCAGCTCGACGCGCTTGTCGGCGGCAAGCCGTGCCTCGTCATCGAGGACCTGCATGCCGGCTACGGGCAGATGGAGATCCTGCACGGCTTCAATCTGCGTGTCGGCCGCGGCCAGTCGCTGTGCCTGATCGGTCCCAACGGCGCCGGCAAGTCGACCGTGCTGCATTCGATCTTCGGCTTCACCCGGATCTTCTCCGGCACCATCTCGGCGGAGCGGGACGGCCGCATGGTCGATGTCACCCGCATGGCGTCGAACGACAAGCTTCGCTCGGCCGGCATCGCCTACATTCTGCAGGACAAGTCGGTCTTCCCCGGCATGACCGTGGAAGAGAATTTGTGGATGGGCGCCTATCTGATGGAAGACCCGGCGGACGCCAGGCGTGCCGCCGAACGGGTGTTCGACAAATACCCGAGACTCGCCGCGCGCCGCAAGCATCTGGCAAAAGTGCTGTCGGGCGGCGAACGCCGCCTGCTCGAGATCAGCCGCGCATTGGTGATGGACCCGCAGGTGCTGCTGGTCGACGAGCCCTCGATCGGGCTCGAGCCGCGCTTCATCGACGCCGTGTTCGAGATCCTCGACGACCTGCAGCGCAAGGAAGGCAAGACCATCATCATGGTCGAGCAGAACGCCAAGAAGGGACTCGAATTCGCCGACATCGGCTACGTGCTGGTCTCCGGCTCGCTGGCGCTTGCCGGCAAGGCCCGCGAGCTGCTCGACGATCCCGATGTGGGGAGGCTGTTTCTGGGTGGGTGAGGGGTTGGGAAGGTCTGGGAAGTACGCCTCGGAAACTGGTCTCCCCATTCGCCCGTGTCTGTCAGCAGCCACCTCTTGATGCCCATAAGGCGGCCGTAGGTGGGGGATGGCGCCGAAAGCGGGTTAGAAAAGCCGTCTCGGACGGCCTTACATTGAGCACGACTCGTGCTTAGATCAGTGCCATCGCAACTGGGACGGGGGTTCCACGCGGTCGCTACGGCGACCCTGCATCGGCCTTTATAGGTCGTTGGGGAATAGTAATGCTCCCGTATCTCTCGCTCGACCCAATAGGGTCGGTGTGTGCGGTGTTAATTGCGATTGCTGCATCACTGCCAAGAATCCTTCGAGAAGTCCGTCTGCTCATTCGAGAGCTGAAGGGCCGCTCCACCGTACCCCGGCGCCGGCTGCCACCTCCTCCTGACTAAGTCCTTTGCTCTCTGTCGGCGCTGAGCTTGGCCAGGATGTTTTCCGCGGCCTGGTCGGCTTGATCTCGGACTTCGGAATCCAGGAGCCGGAGTAACTGGATGATGGCACCCCAGCTTTTGGCTCGGAGGTAGTCACTCTGTCGCGCGGCCGATTGGATACCAATAACCTTGAGGGGGACCTCCGGGCTCCAAAAGACGTGCCTTGTCCATCCTCGCTTGCGATAGCCCTAGACGGAGCAACCGCTTAAGCCCCTGACGCTGACCTTCGAGATTTCCTCACCAGTGTATTCGTTCACGGCGTCCTGGTAGTCGATGAAGAAATCGACACCTTTGGTTAGGCCGTCGTGTAACGTAGCCTCTGGGGTTTCGGTTCGAAGCTTCTGCCGAACGATGAAGATCTTGGCGTAGAGGTTGCTGTCGGTCTCATCGAACCGCGCACGCACTGACGGGTAGCCCGCGACAATGACGGCATCGGCGGAATAATCGGGTAGCCAGACGTTGTCCAGGGTGAGGAAGCGCCAGTTCTCCTCAAGTATGGCAACGGACTCCGGGTCCTTCAGCTCCACAGCGGCGATGTCCAAGGAATCTTTGTTGCTGCTGGGATGGATGTACTCGGCCAAGCCGAGGGTGTGGATTTTTCCTTTCCGGGGATGCGACGGGAAGTGCCAGCGGTCGGGGTGGAAGTCGTCGTAAGTGTGAGCGGCGGTAATGATGAAGTGCCGCCCGGCTATCTTGAACAGCGTTCCGGTGGCCGCGATGCCGAACTGGCCGCCTTCCTCGATTAGGATTGGAAGGGTTACATGGATGAAGAAGTCGTGGATGGCACGCTTCTCCGCCTCGTTGTCGCCCATTGAATCGTAAGACATTCGCCGCTCTCTGTGGGACGGCGACGATATCCTAGCGGACGCTGAGTCGTCAGGGGCACCTTGGCAACCTTTCCCTTCTGTGATTCCCTGAGGTTGTAAGTGAACCCCACTTCGCTTTATCGCCCAAATCAAGTATGCCCCGAGGATGGCGTACGAATTCGATCTTGAAGTCGACCCGGACGAACCGTTCACCGACAACCTCGGTACGGAAATTGTTGAGTTTGCGCTCGGCTACGACACGGATGCCGACCTCGTCGTTGTGATGTCGGTGATGCTGGTCCCGGTGGATGATCCAAAGGCTCATGATCTGAGGTTCGGCATTCGGGAGAAGTCGGCGACGCAGGACTGGAAAGTCTCTGCACCGGACTACACCAAAGAGGGTGTCGATAAGTATGTTCCCAGGGAATGGAGAACCTTCGTCCTGATGCGCATTCGGAGTGCCATCCAGGCGCTGGTGACCAAGGTGAAGCCGGACTCCATTACCATGGAGACCTACTACGCAGGGCTGGAGCAAAAGGCCTTGAAGAAATATGACCTTGTATGTGCGGCTGTATACGGTTGTGGGTATGACCTCGGAGACCAGTTCCGGGACCCGGAGTCACAAAAGAACTACTGGTTGTTTACGAAGCAGGTTTAAGACTTCCGGAAGCAATGCTATATCTGAGGCAGCAGGAGTTAGGACCATGACGCGCGACCAGATCAAGAAGGTCAGCAAAGAGGCTACCAAGCGGGCTGCCGACCCGAAGGGTGGCAGGCCTGCAAGCGCCAAGCATCTCGCCCGTCTCGCGGAGCTGAAGCAGAAGAAGCGTGCGAAGGCCCTTGCGACCCCCGTTGTGAACGAGGAGCGGAAGAGGGCGTAGGTTCGCTTATTCGTCTGAATAGGTGGGACGATGGAGGCTGCCCGGAGGCAGCTTTTTTATTGACTTGTTGCTCTTGTGAGCACTCACCGTGACTTAGAGCGCGACCAAGCGCTGATGATGACATTGTGCCGGTGATTTGCCCGACGAGTCAAATCATTTCGGAAAAAACGCAGGGCCTCGCGACAGCCGCCGCCAGCTACTTTGCATGGGGTTGTTTTCGATATTTTGGTTGAGCGGTCGCTGAAGCCGGCGAGGGCCTGACCTGGCCCAAGGTCCATCATTCATCGCCACCGGTTCACGAACCACAGCGCGGCCCACGACCCCAGCAGCGTGATGGCCATCTGGCCGGCGAGCGCGATCGACATCCGCGGACCTCCCGCTGATGCCAGCGACGAAGCGCCGTCCATGAACGGGGCGAGCAGCATCACCATCACCATGCCGCCAAGAGGGGCGATCAGGAAAGCGCCGACAAACGAGACGGCGATGTTCACGATCCAGCCGAGCACACCGCGCTTCCTCGTCCAGGCCTCGTGGATCGCGA
Organism: Bradyrhizobium sp.; assembly: GCA_026125985.1. Lineage (GTDB taxonomy): Bacteria > Pseudomonadota > Alphaproteobacteria > Rhizobiales > Xanthobacteraceae > Bradyrhizobium. The sequence goes on along the minus strand of JAHCKB010000016.1, from coordinate 4,964 downwards.
CAGCCAGCGTGCCGGCGAGAACAGCCATCGCGACCGTCATCGCTCCGCCGACGCTGTCGAGTGGAATGGCGCCGGTCCCTTGCAGAAGCAGGATGCCGATCACGGCGATCAGCACGATGTAGATCATGAGGTTCGTTCCTGCTGCTCTGCCGGTGGCGTGGGTGTCCATGGCGCCGTGGGGCGCGTGCGCGCGGATGCAACTGCCTTGGAAGGGGCGGAAGGATGGTGGACGCACAAGGGATCGAACCTTGGACCTCTCCCGTGTGAAGGGAACGCTCTCCCGCTGAGCTATGCGTCCGGGATTTGCCTTTGGGGTTCAGGGGCCGGAAGCCGCCTGATCGGGCAGATCGCAGCCTCGTCAGAGGGGTGCGATTTACGAAGGGCGGGGGTGCGGTGTCAAGCCAAACCGGCCGCTTCAGGCGCCCTGCTGGCGGGCGCGGGAGGCGTGGGCCTGCAGCGCGCGGATGCGTTCGGCGAGCGTGCCGCCGCCTTCCGCGACAGGCGCGGCTGCGCTGGCGTCATTGGCCGGGCGCGGCGCGGTCATCGGAGGCGCTGCGGGTTCGGCGGCCAGCATGGCCTCGATCGCCGAGTTCGGCCCTTCGAGCTGCATCGCGAGCTTGGCCACTTCGGCGGCGATGTCGTTGATGCGCTCGCGCAGAAGCGCGTTCTCCATGCGCTCGGTCTGCCAGGAGCTTTCGGCCTGCTGCTGGATCGCGTTGATGTCGCGCTGCAGCTTGGACCGCTCCTCGCGCGCGATGCGAAGCTGCTCCTCGGCGGCGGCCTTCTCGGCGCGCAGCTTCTCGACGCCGGGCGTGCGGCCGCCTTCGTTCAGCGCCGCGATCTCGATGCGCAGGTCCTTGATGGTGCGCTCGGCGACTTCGCCGGACTGTCGGAGCTGGTTGTTCTCGTATTCGCGCTCGGTGAGCAGCTTGCTCTGGGTCGACAGCCGCGCCTCCAGCTCGTTGACGCGGTTGCCGAGCATCTCGGCCTCCTTGACCTGCGCAATCAGCTGGCGGTCGAGATCGCTGACGCGCTGGCTGAGATTCTCGACGCGGCCGCGTGCTTCGGTAAGTTCGCGCGAGGCGGTGGCGGAGTCGGTCTGCTCCTGAGCGAGCCGCGCCTGCGTCGCCGAATATTCCTTCTCGGCTTCGGCGACGCGGCTCTTCAGTTCCTCGATCTGCGCGCGCACCGCGACCAGCTCGACCTGGCGGCTGTCGGCGGTGACGGAGCGGTCGTTGAGATCTGCATTCAGCCGGGTGAGATCGGCCTGCTTCTCGCTCAGCGCCTGCTCGGCGTTGCGCAGCGACTCGGTCTTGGCCGCGAACTCCTCCTCGGTGGCGCGAAGCTGTTCCTTCACCGCCTTCTCGCGCGCCTCGAGCTGGAAGATCGTGGCGTTCTTCTCGCCGAGCTCGACCTTCATGCGGTTGATCGCATCGGTCTTCTTGCCGAGTTCGGCAAGCTGGCTGGTGGTCTTGTTCTTGAGCTGCTCGACGCTCATTTCGAGCCGCCGAGCCGACATCGCGAATTCCGCGCGGAGCTGGTCCTTGTCGGCCTGGATCTCGGCCATCGACAGCGGCGTCGCTGCTTCCATGCGCTTTGTCGTCAGCCGTACCGCGCGGTTATGCACCAGCGGCACGATCATCAGGCCGAGCAGCGCCGAGACCAGGAAACCGATCGCGAAATACATGATCGGTTCGATCATGGAAGCCATCCCCCGCCGACAATGGAATATTTACCAAGACCATGCCACGGCGGACGGGGCAAGCGCCAGCCCAATGCCGCGTTAACGTGAATCCCGGTGTGGAGGCGGCAGGGGGCCCGCCGGCGGCGCGTCAGAACGGGTTCCAGGTCGCCTGCGGGGTATATTTGAGATAGCCGATATTGGCACCGAGCCGCAGCCCGATGCCGGAGCGGATCGGCACCAGCACGATGTTGTTGGCGGTAAGCGCCGTCATGCCGAAGCCGCCGACGATATAGGCCGAGCCGTCGATGCCGACGAAGCGCTGATAGATCGCATTCGTCGAGGGCAGGTTGTAGACCAGCGTCATGGTGCGGGCGCCGTCGCCGCCCCAGTCGAAGCCGACCGAGGGGCCCTGCCAGAACACGCGCAGGTCGCCGGCATTCTTGGTGTAGAGCGTGCCTTCGCCATAGCGCAGGCCCGCGACGAACGCGCCGGAGCCTTCCTCGCCAAGGACGTAGCCGTTGGGCAGGCCCCATTGGCTGACGGCGCGTTCGATGACCGAGGCGAGCCCGCGCGAGACGTTGCCGAAGAATTTGTGGCCGGCGCCGACCAGTTCGTCCGGCCCGTAGGTGGTCGGGCCCGGCGCGCGCTGCGGCGCCGGATATTGCTGCCCCGGGGGTGGCGGTGGCGGCGCGTATTGCTGCCCCTGCGGTGGCGGCAAGGGTTGCCCCTGCTGCGCAGAGGCCGGGGCGGCCCAGCACATCAGTGCGGCAAACGCCACCGCGACAAAGCGTGATGCGATCATCATGAAAGACCCTTGGTCTCGATCTCCGGCCGCCGCCTTAACCTGACGCCAACATCCTGGGCTTTAGGTTGCGTCCAGTGTCCCCTCGACTCGATTGTTATTGATACCAACTATGACGGTACAACGGCAGGAAAGTTACCGCCGAAGCCCCGGAATGGCCGTGTTGGCGCTTCTTGCGGCCGTTTTCGCCCTGTTTGGGCCCGATCCGACCGCCTGGGGGAGCACCACCCAGCGGGTGGTGGTGAACCGCTATTCGGGCCTTGCCATCGAGGGGTTCGACCCCGTGGCCTATTTCACCGATGCCCGCGCGGTTCGCGGCCTGCCGGATTTCGAGGCCACCGAGGCCGGCGCCGTCTGGCGCTTCCACAACGCCAGCAACCGCGATGCCTTTGCCGCTCATCCGGAGATCTATGGTCCGCAGTTCGGCGGCTACGACCCGATCGAAGTGGGGCGCGGCATCGCCTATGCCGGCAATCCCCGGTTTTTCGTGGTGACGGGACAGCGGCTCTATCTGTTTGCCCGCGAGCAAAGCCGCGACGCCTTTGCCGCCAATCCCGGCCGCTTTCTCAAGGGCGCGCTGGCGCGCTGGCCGGAACTGCTGAAGACGCTGGCGCAGTAACCGGTCAGGACGGCGCGGCCGCCGGATCGCCCCAGGCGATAAACTCCGGAACGATGAAATCCTTCTGCCCGAGCCCGAACACCAGTTCGGCCCCCCTGGAGTCGGTCACCTTGCCGCCGGCCGCGGTCAGCACCGCAGAGCCTGCCGCTACATCCCATTCGGAGGTGGGGCCGAGCCGGGGGTAGATATCGGCGGTGCCCTCGGCAACCCGGGCGAATTTGATGGCCGAGCCGAGTTCCGCGCGGACGGCGCCGGGGCGTTCGGCGATAAAGGCTTCGGTCCGGCTGTCACCATGGGAGCGGCTGACTGCCACCGTCCAGGGTTCCCCCGGCGGTGGACAGGGGCGCGTATGAATCGGCTCAGCCGACTTGATTTCGGTGCCGGCGAAGGAGAGCCGTTCGGCGCCGCGCCCGACCGATCCCCGCCACACCAGTCCGAGCGCGGGTGCGCCGACAATGCCAAGCAACGGCTTGCCGCCGCTAATCAGGGCGATATTGACGGTGAATTCGTTGCGGCCGGCGACATATTCCTTGGTGCCGTCGAGCGGGTCGACCAGGAAGAAGCTGCCGCGAAAGGGCGGGCTCGCCTGATGGACACGTTCTTCCGACAGCGAGGGGATGTCGGGTGCAACCCGCGCGAGGCCCTCTGCGATGATGCGGTCCGCGGCGAGGTCGGCTTCCGTTACCGGTGAGCCGTCCTGCTTGCCTTCCACTCGCAAGGCAGAGCGATTTACTGCGGCAATGGCGACGCAAGCGCGAATCACCAGCTCGGTCAGCGGTTCGATCAGCCGTGCCGCCGCCTCGCCTCCGAGCGGTTGCGAACATGCCTCATTCATGGGCGAGTCTCGTGGTCATTCATCCCCGGACTGTCCCGCCCATTGGCTGGCAGCGCAAGCCTCCGCAGTGTATCAAACCCGAAAGCATGCGTGATTCGCGCTGAAACCGTGCAGCTTTCCAGGAACATCTGATGTCTGGCACTTCAACTCCCGGTCCCGCTCCCGACGCCCTCGAGCTTGCAGCGCTGATGTGCTCGCGGGTCTGTCACGATCTCATCAGCCCGGTCGGCGCGATCGTCAATGGCCTTGAGGTGCTCGACGACAATCCGAAGCCCGAAGACCGCGATTTCGCACTCGATTTGATCCGCAAGAGCGCCAGAACCGCTTCCGCCCGGCTGCAGTTCTGCAGGCTGGCCTTCGGCGCGGCAGGGTCTTCGGGAGCGCAAATCGACCTCGGCGATGCGCAGACGATGGCGAAGGGTCATATCGAGGACGGCAAGATCACGCTCGGATGGAATCTGCCGCGTCTGCTTCTGCCGAAGAACCGGGTCAAGCTGCTGCTCAACATGCTCATCATCGCGCAGCAGACGATACCGCGCGGCGGCACCTTGACGATCAATCCGGTCGGCGATGGCGAGGCGATGAGCTTTCGCGTCACTGCCGCGGGTCTCAATGCCCGCGTGCCGCAGAACATTGCCGATGTGCTGAGTGCGCCGAGCGTGCCGCCGGCGGCTGATGCGCATGCGGTGCAGCCTTATTATACGCGGCTGCTCGCGGAGGCGTGCGGGCTGAAGGTTTCGCTCGTGCCGGAAGGCGAAAACGTGATCATTGCCGCCGCCTGAACGGCGGCGCCGGGCGCCTCGAAGGTTAATCAAAACTTTACGCCGGCCCCGTGACTTATTGAAGCTGTCTTATCTCTTTGTTGAGCCCGTTCTTTTCCAAATGCTCAACCAAACTTAAACCGTTTCCGTAGAAGCTGGCGGAACTCAGGTGGGCGCAGCGAGGTCGCGCGCCTCGTGTTGCGTAAGGCCAGTTTCATGGATGATTTGTTGCGCGAGTTTTTGACCGAGACCAGCGAGAGCCT
>JAHCKB010000159.1 GCA_026125985.1 Bradyrhizobium sp. | reverse complement strand
GCCCGAGGCGATGCGCAGCAACGTCGACTTGCCGCAGCCCGACCGACCAACCAATGCGACCGCCTCGCAAGGTTTCACCTCGCAAGTCACGCCGCTGAGCGCGACATTTGCGTTGCGGCGATAGCGATGACTGACGCCCGTTACCCCAATGTGCGCGCCGGGGCGGCGATTTCCAGGATAGATCGTCTGCATCACCCTACTCGCGCCCCTGCCGCGGGCGCCGTTCCGGTCGAATTCCAGCCGCTGTCCGGCCGCTGCAATCTCAGCCGGACAGCGATCGCTCGGGCTTCAGGCCGCCTTGACCATCGGCATGGCGGGCAACCCTTCTTCGATCGGCAGCGCGGGATCGCGCGACCACTCGTTCCAGGAGCCGAAATACATCCGCACGTCCTTCACGCCGGCGTTCTTCAACGCCAGGAACGTGTTCGAGGCCCGCGCACCCTTGAAGCAGTAGAGATAGACCGGCGTGCCCTGGGTGATGCCGACCGTGGCGCACTCCGCCAGAATCTCGTCCTTCGATTTGAAGCGCGGCCCTTCAGCGGTTGGCTTCATCATCCGGTACCATTCCAGCCACACGGCGCCGGGGATGCGCCCCTTGCGGGGACAAAAGTCCTTTCCGTACGGAGAAGAGCTGTCGCCGATCCACTCATCGACGTCGCGCACGTCAAGAATCGCCACGCCGGGCTTGCCGACCGCGGCGAGCATGGCCTTGGCATCGATCAGGATGCTGCCGGCTTCCGGCACAATCGCGAACGAAGCCTTCGCCGGGCTCGGCACCTCCTTCGTGGTCGGCAGGCCTGCCATCGTCCAGGCGTCGTAACCGCCATGCAGCACCTTGATCTTGGGATAGCCAAGCATCGTGAGCAGGTAGTAACCGCGGCAGGACTGGCCGAAGCCGGAATTCATCGACTGCTCGTAGATGACGGCGGTTTCCTTGCCGGACAGGCCGGCGGCGCCGAAGGCATCGGCAAATTTCGTCTTCAGCTCCTGCATGCCTTCCGGCGTCGAGGTCGCAAGGTAGGTGAATATCTCGTGGACATTCACAGCGCCCGGCAGGTGGCCGGCCGCGTAGGCATCGGGATTGCGCGTGTCGATGACCACGCAAGTCTCTTTCTTGATCAGTTCGGCGAGATCGCTGGCAGAAATCAGAACGTCCGTCATGGCAGGCCTCTCCTGTTGTTGCGATGTCTTGCGGTCAGGGTCGTTCGAAACTTGTCATCAGAACTCCGCCAGCATCTTGTGAAGCTGCTTGGTGGCAGGCGTGACGATGGCGACGAAGTACGCTTCGCGAAGCCGACGCTGCGCGCGATGGCTCTTCAGGTAGCCGCGCGCGCCGCAATGGAGCATCGCCGCATGCGCGACCGCGACCGCGGCGTCTCCCATGCGCAGACGGAGCGCGACGACGCGGCGCCAGTAGTCGTCACTGGCGTTGTAGGGATCGGCGGCGAGCGCCATCCCCTCCTTTTCGAACTCGGCGTAGAGCTCGCGGAACTGCACGGGCTGCTGCGGCAGATATCGGTTGACGTGGCCGAGCGGCGGGCCGACCTCATCCATGATGTTGATGCAATCCTTCATCAGCCCGAGCGCCATGCCGGCCTGCAGCAGAATGAAGCCGGCGCGGATCTTCTTGACGAAGGGCCCCGCCTGCTCCGCAAGGATCAGTTCATCCGGCACGAAGACGTCGCGAAACTGCACGCCGTAGGTGCCGGTGCCGTCCATGGCGAGGAACGGCTTGCAGGGCTGCAGCGTAATCGCGGGGTCGGAGCAGTCGGCGAGGAACATCACGATGCCGCCGGACTCGTCCTCCCGCTCGAAGATGGTGCCGAAATAATGGTCAGAGCCCAGGTTCGACACCCAAGGCAATACACCCTTGACGATGTAGCCGCCTTCGACTTTGCGCCCCCGGAGCTTGAACTTCTCAATCCCGAAAAAGGTCTTCATCGGGTTGGAGAGCCCGGTGCCGCCGAGGACCTGGCCGGTCGAAAACTTGTCGGCGAATTTCGCGACAAGAGCGGAATTGCCCGAATTGGCGGCATACCAGACCAGCGTGTTCTGGCACCACGCCATGAAGGCGGTGGCGCCGCAGACTTCGCCGAGCGCGGCGATCGACTGAATGGCGCAGCACAAGTCGGCCGCGCCATTCTTCGGCACATGGCTGCCCCATGCGCCGACGTCGCCGAGGCGGCGCAGCAGTTCGCCGGGATAGAGAGTCCCCTCGTCGATCGCCGGCGCCATCGGCGCGAGGTTCTTGCGGGCGATTGTGGTGACCTGGTCGACGATCGAGGCCGGCAGGTCGCTTGCATTGTCGTGACGGGATACAGCCACTGAACCCATAAGATCCTCCATCCGGCTGGCGGCTGCCGCTTACAGACCGACTTCGAGATTGACCGGCCGCGTGAAGGTGTTGGCGACTGGCGACCATTTCTTCACATGGTCGATCAGTGCGCTGACTTCCTCTTTCGGGATTCCCTCGCATTCCATGTCGACCTTCACGCGCACGTCGGTGAAGCCGACCGGCTTTTCGCCGGTGTCGCCGGTGCCCCACACCGCGGTGATGTTGAGGTCGCCCTCGAGTTCGAGCTCGAGCTTGTTGACAGTCCAGCCGCGGTGCACGGCATTGGCGTGCAGGCCGACCGCAAGGCAGGAGCCGAGCGCGGCGAGCGAGGCTTCCGACGGATTGGGCGCAGTGTCGTCGCCGAGCAGGCCCGGCGGTTCGTCCACGATGTAAGGCGCGAGATTACGGATGTAGTTGGCGTGGCGGAACTTGCCCTCGGCCACGGTCTTGCACTTCAAGGTCTTGATCACCTTGGGATTGGCCTTGCCGTTGGCGATGAGCTGCTCCAGCCCGTTCTTGTCAATCGGCGCAAGGCAGCCTGTCAGTACTGTTTTTTGAGCGACCGCGGTCATCAATTTCTCTCCCGGGAGTTAGGATACCGAACGGTCTGTTTCCTGCATAAGCCGTGCCAGAATCCCTGAGAAACAAAACGCGAGCCGTTGCAGGCCATTAGCCTGCGCTGCTTGCGGATTAATCAGCGCACCCTTGCCCGCGTGCGATGCAATTGCCGCGGCACGCGCAATTAATTTGAGCATCGCATGCATGCCGCTTGATGATTTTGTCGCACTCCGATTTACTGACGCGCATGGGCAAATCAGCTTCGAAGAAAAAGAAGGCTGTGGCGTTCGCTCCCGCCGATGATGAATCCGCGCGAGGTCGCCTGCTGAATGCAGCAACACGGCTGTTCTGCAAGGACGGCATCAACGCCACCGGCATCGACGCCATCATCGACGAAGCCGGTACCGCGAAGACCACGCTCTATAAGTTGTTCGGCTCCAAGACCAACCTCGTGCATGCGGTATTGGAGACAGAGGGAAAGCAGTGGCGCGAATGGTTCATCGGCGCCATCGAAGCGGGCGGCGGCGACGCGCAGACCAAGCTGATGCGCATCTTCCCTGCGCTGAGAACGTGGTTTGCCGAAGATCGCTTCTACGGCTGTCCCTTCATCAATGCGGTCGCCGAGCACGACAAAGACCAGAAGCAGTTTCGCAACATCGCGTTGCGCCACAAGAAGGTGGTGCTCGCCCATATCGAGAAACTGTCCGCCGAGATGGGCGCGGCAGAGCCCGCGCTGTTCGCCCATCAACTGGCGCTGCTGATCGACGGCGCGATCGTTGCCGCCATGGTGTCGCGCAACCCCGGCGTTGCCGATACCGCGGGGCTGGCGGCCGGCTCGTTGTTCGAGCCAGCGAAGACGAAGCGCCCGAAGCGCGCGGGCAGCGCACCGGCAGAGCTCGCCGCGGTCTAGTCGCCGGTCAAGCTTGCGTGCAGCCGATCGAGCTGCGCGCCCAGATCGCCCTCGATCTCGACGGTCTTCATACTGACCACCCGGTAGTCCCGCTGTTCCAACCAGGCCTTTCGCGCCGCCCGGTCGGCGACGATCGTCTCCGACTCGTCCGGGTTGACGAGTTCGATCGCGAGCCGGTGCACGAAGGAGACGAAATCGGGAATCTGCCGGCCCACGGGGGTCTGCCGCTTGAACAGGCCGGCGAAACGGCGGTCGCGAGTCAGCGCCTGCCACAGGATTCGCTCGGCATCGGTCGGGTTGCGCCGCAGTAACCGCGCCAGTCCCTTCAACGTGCTGCTGCTGTCCGACACCACGCCACCCTGCTGCCCCTGCTCGGCCAGCAGCGCGCGCAGCCGGGTTGCCTGCTCGCCATCGAGCACGCCGCCCTTGGCAGGGCCTTTGCGTCCCTCGGCAATCGCCATCACCACCCCGTGCAGGGTGTGCATGTCCTGCTTGGTCGGCTCCATGCGGGTGAAGATGTTGCGCAGGTTCACCAGCATGGTGTCGCGCTTCTCCCGCGGGCGGAGGAATTCGACCTTGTCGAGTTCGCGAACGAGGTTCTCAAAGAAGGCGTCGATCTGGTGGTGGGAAGCCCGCTCCGATCGCTCCGGCATGGCGAATGGCAAGGTACCTGACGTGGCGAGCTTGAACCATTCATAACCCATCAGCAGCACGGCCTGGGCAAGGTTGAGCGAGGCAAATCCCGGATTGACCGGAAACGTCACGGTCCGGTTGGCCAGCGCCACCTCCTCATTGGTCAGGCCGGCGCGCTCCCGGCCGAACAGGATGCCCGCCCCGCCGCCTCCGGCAATATGGCCAACGATTTCCTGGGCGGCCGCCTCCGGCGCCACGACCGGCTTGGCCTGGTCATGGGCGCGTGCGGTGGTGGCAAACAACAGATCGAGGTCGGCGACCGCTTCCTGCACGGTGTCGAACAATTCGACCTTCTCCAGGATATGGTCGGCGCCCGCCGCGGACCGCTGGGCGGCAATGTTCGGCCAGCCGTCACGCGGATTGACCAGCCGCAGGCGGCTGAGGCCAAAGTTGCCCATGGCACGCGCAGCCATGCCGATATTCTCGCCGAGCTGCGGCTCGACCAGGATCACGACGGGGCCCACGAGGTCGGGGCCGGATTTGGTCCTGTCGGTGCCGGACATCACTTCATATTCTGATTCAACTTCCGGAGGATTCTGAATCGGGACTTGAAGTGCCCGATCCATCGGTTCCGTCCTCGTTTGCCCGTCCGGGCAAAATTCTCAAGTGGAATAATCACGTTAGGGGCGGCTTTGGAAGCTCGGCCGCAGGCGGATCCCGCTTGGCCGGATCAGCCTGAGCGGCGCGTTGCGGTTGGGCTGCAGCGAAGGGCTTTCTGAACGGATGGATGGGCTTAAAGTGCATATCCGCATCGCTTCCGCCAGGGGACGGGCGATGCTATAGCCCCGACACAATTTCCGCCCACCCCGCCGTCAAACGCGCTGTTCCCAAGAGGCTTCTTTCGACATGGCAAAAATCAAGGTGTCCAACCCCGTCGTCGAACTCGATGGCGACGAGATGACCCGGATCATCTGGCAGTACATCAAGGACAAGCTGATCCACCCCTTCCTTGACGTCGAGCTGCTCTATTTCGACCTCGGGATGGAATACCGCGACAAGACCAACGACCAGGTCACGATCGACGCCGCCAACGCCATCAAGAAGGTCGGCGTCGGCGTCAAATGCGCCACCATCACCCCCGACGAGGCCCGGGTGAAGGAATTCGGCCTGAAGGAAATGTGGAAGTCGCCGAACGGCACCATCCGCAACATCCTGGGCGGCTGCATCTTCCGCGAGCCGATCATCTGCAAGAACGTGCCGCGCCTCGTCCCCGGCTGGACCAAGCCGATCATCATCGGCCGCCACGCCTATGGCGACCAGTACCGCGCCACCGACATCAAGTTCCCCGGCAAGGGCACCCTGTCGATGAAGTTCGTCGGCGAGGACGGCACCGTGATCGAGCGCGAAGTATTCAAGGCGCCCGGTGCAGGCGTGGCGATGGAAATGTACAATCTCGACGATTCCATCATCGACTTCGCCCGCGCCTCCTTCAACTACGGCCTGATGCGCGGCTACCCGGTCTATCTCTCGACCAAGAACACCATCCTCAAGGTCTATGACGGCCGCTTCAAGGACATCTTCCAGGACATTTTCGACCGCGAGTTCAAGAAGGAGTTCGACGCCAAGGGCCTGACCTACGAGCACCGCCTGATCGACGACATGGTGGCATCGGCGCTGAAGTGGTCCGGCGGCTATGTCTGGGCCTGCAAGAACTACGACGGCGACGTGCAGTCCGACACGGTGGCGCAGGGCTATGGCTCGCTCGGCCTGATGACTTCCGTGCTGCTCACCCCCGACGGCAAGACGGTGGAAGCCGAGGCCGCCCACGGCACGGTGACCCGCCACTATCGCGAACACCAGAAGGGCAAGGAAACCTCGACCAACTCCATCGCCTCGATCTTCGCCTGGACGCGGGGCCTCGCCCACCGCGCCAAGCTCGACAACAATGCTGAACTGGCCAAGTTCGCCACCACGCTGGAGAAGGTCTGCATCGACACCGTCGAGGCCGGCTACATGACCAAGGACCTCGCTTTGCTGGTCGGCGCCGATCAGCGCTGGCTCTCCACCACCGGCTTCCTCGACAAGGTTTCCGACAATCTTGCGAAGGCGATGGCGTAAGGCTTTCGCAAAATACCGGAACAGCAACGGCGGCCCCAGGGCCGCCTTTTTCGTCTAGCGATCGGCGGGCTCCGGCGCCGTCTCTGCCTGCGCAAGCTCGGCGGGGGCGATGTCGCCCCGTTGCAGTACCTCCGCGGTGTCGGCCAGGCGGGCTTCGGCAGTTTCCCTCACATGGGCCGCCAGTGCCGGCAGGCGCGCGATCAGGGCATGGAAATCCTGGGCATCGAGTGCCAGCAGACGCGTCTTGCGGGTGGCCGTCACCGTGCCACTGCGGTTGGTCCGGCGCAGCAACGCGATCTCACCGAAGAAAGTGCCGTCCGACAGGCGTACCCGCTGGTTCGGCAGGTCGATCTCCACCTCGCCGGCCGTGATGAAATACATGGAAGAAGCAATCTCGCCACGGCGCACCAGCACCTCGCCCGCCTCGATGGTCTGAGCGCGCAGCAGGCGCATGATGTCGGCGATCTCCGATGCACCCAGATGCGAAAACAGCGGCACCCGTGCCAGCATGCCCCAGGTGACAACGAAGTCGCGCCGCCGCACCTCCTCGGCAAAGGCGGTGGAGATGATCGCCACCGGAAGCGCAATCATGGCAAAGCCCAGCACGACCGCGACCGAGGTGATGATCTTGCCGGGTATCGTCACCGGCACCACGTCGCCATAACCGACGGTGCCGAGGGTGACGATCGCCCACCACATCGCCTGCGGAATGTTGCCGAACTTGTCGGGCTGCACATCGTGCTCGATGGCAAAGAGCAGGCAGGCAAACAGCAGCACGACACCGGTCAGGATCACCACGCAGCCGAAAAGTGCCCGCCGCTCGGCATGGATCGCCGACAGCAGCGAACGCAGCGCGGGCGAGTAGCGCACAAGCTTCAGGAACGGCAGCATGCCGGTGAGCACGAGCGTGATCCGGTCGCCGATGGCGAGGGCGATGGCCGAGGGCAGGAACGACAAGAGGTCGATGATGCCGAGGCTGGAGAAGATGTAGCAGAGCCTCGCCCGCATCGGCGTCAAGTCGCCGATCGAATGGCCGACGATGGTCCAGAGCCGGGCGAAGTACTCCAGCGCAAAGGCTGCGATGGCCGCGATCTCGATGGTCCTGAACAGCGTACCGAACTTCGCGTCGAACTCCGGCACGGAAGCAAAGATCATCGTCAGCACGTCGATGACGATGATGGCGACGATCAGCCGAACGAAGCGGGAACCGACCGAATACGGCAAATGGTCGTGCTCAAGCAGCTCGTAGAGGCGATCACGCAAGTTCGGATCGCCCAGGGAACGCTTGCCCGGAACGGCTGCCACCGTCTGTGTCCCCCCGATGGGTCCGCTGTTTCGCCCTGCCCCTCGACGCGGACGCCGGAATCAGAGGGGTCTACCCATACTAGCCCGGCAGAGGCAGCCAGGCATACGCCGCATCAGTGATCGGGCCGCGATCAGAGATCAGGCCCCGGCCACGGCCTTTTCGATCGCCGACAGAGCCGCATCGGCCTTGGCCCCATCGGGACCGCCGGCCTGCGCCATGTCGGGCCGTCCGCCGCCGCCTTTGCCGCCCAGCACTTCGGAGCCTTTGCGCACGAGCTCGACCGCGTTGAAGCGCGAGGTGAGGTCGGCGGTGACACCGACCACGATGCCGGCCTTGCCGTCTTCGGTGACGCCGACGATGGCGACCACGCCGGAGCCGATCTGTTTCTTGCCGTCATCAACCAGGCTCTTGAGATCCTTGGTCTCGACGCCCTCGACGGCCCGCGCCAGCAGCTTGACGTTGCCGACCTCGCGGACGCCGGCCGCCGCACCGTTGCCCGCAGAGCTGCCGCCGCCCATGGCGAGCTTCTTGCGCGCATCGGAGAGATCGCGCTCCAGCTTCTTGCGCTCTTCCATGAGCGAGGCGATGCGCGCCGGCACGTCCTCGATCGAAGTGCGCAGCTCGGAGGCCGCAGTCTTCGCCAGCGCGATGGTGTCGTTGGCGTGTTTGCGGGCATGACGGCCGGTCAGCGCCTCGATGCGGCGGACGCCCGAGGCGACCGCGCTTTCGCTGACGACCGAGATCAGGCCGATGTCGCCGGTACGGCGCACATGGGTGCCGCCGCAAAGTTCGACCGACCAGCCCATTGCATTCTGTCCATGCTCGCGCGTATGCCTGCCCATCGAGACCACACGGACTTCGTCGCCGTATTTTTCGCCGAACAGCGCGCGCGCGCCGGCTTCGCGGGCGTCGTCGACCGCCATGATGCGGGTGGTGACCTCGTCGTTTTCCAGCACGACGTCGTTGGCGATGTCCTCGACACGAGCCAGCTCATCGGCCGTGATCGGCTTCGGATGCACGAAGTCGAAGCGCAGCCGGTCGGGTGCGACCAGCGAGCCGCGCTGGGCGATGTGATCGCCGAGCACCTGGCGCAGCGCCTCGTGGAGAAGATGCGTCGCCGAATGATGGGCGCGGATCGAGGAGCGGCGCGAATGATCGACCTCGAGCAGCAAGGCGGTTCCGACCTTGAGCGTCCCCTGCTCCACCGTGCCGGTGTGCGCGAAGAGGTCGCCGGCCTTCTTCTGAGTGTCGGTGACACGGAACCTGACGCCGCCCTCGCCGGTCAGCACGCCGGTATCGCCGACCTGGCCGCCGGACTCCGCATAGAACGGCGTCTGGTTCAACACGATCGAGCCGGTCTCGCCGGCCTTGAGGCCGTCGATCTCCTTGCCGTCCTTGACCATTGCCGAGACCACGCCTTCCGCGCTCTCGGTCTCGTAGCCCAGGAATTCGGTGGCCCCTAACTTCTCACGCAGCGGGAACCAGATCGATTCATCGGCCGCCTCGCCCGAGCCCGCCCAGGAAGCTCGCGCCTTCTCGCGCTGGCGATCCATCGCATCGGTGAAAGAAGCCTGATCGACACTGATGCCGCGCGATTTCAACGCGTCCTGCGTCAGGTCCAGCGGGAAGCCGTAGGTGTCGTAGAGCGTGAAGGCGGTGTCGCCGTCGAACATGTCGCCCTTCTTCAACCCCGCACTCTTTTCGTCGAGGATGGCAAGACCGCGCGCCAGCGTCTTGCGGAAGCGGGTCTCTTCGAGACGGAGTGTCTCCTCGATCAGCCTCTCCGCGCGCACCAGCTCCGGATAGGCCTGGCCCATCTCGCGCACCAGCGCCCAGACCAGGCGATGCATCAACGGTTCACGCGCGCCGATGAGCTGGGCATGACGCATCGCACGGCGCATGATCCGGCGCAGCACATAGCCGCGGCCTTCGTTCGACGGCAGCACGCCGTCGGAGATCAGGAAGGCGGAGGATCGCAGATGATCCGCAATGACGCGGAACGAGGCGACGGTCTGCTCATCCGGTCCGGTCCCCAGCGCCGATGCCGTGGCATCGATCAGGTGGCGGAACAGATCGGTCTCGAACACGCTGTCGACGCCCTGCAGGATGCAGGCCATGCGCTCCAGCCCCATGCCGGTGTCGATGGACGGGCGCGGCAGCGGCACGCGCTCCTCCTTCGACACCTGCTCGAACTGCATGAACACGAGGTTCCAGAATTCGAGGAAGCGGTCGCCGTCCTCCTCCGGGCTGCCCGGAGGACCGCCCCAGATGTGCTCGCCGCGATCGATGAAGATCTCCGAGCAGGGGCCGCACGGGCCGGTATCGCCCATCGCCCAGAAATTGTCCGAGGTCGGGATGCGGATGATGCGGTCGTCGGAGAAGCCCGCGATCTTCTTCCAGAAACCGGCCGCCTCGTCATCGGTGTGGTAGACGGTGACGAGCAGCTTGTCCTTCTTGAGCCCGAAATCCTTCGTGATCAGGTTCCAGGCGAGTTCGATTGCACGCTCCTTGAAGTAATCGCCGAACGAGAAATTGCCGAGCATCTCGAAGAAGGTCAGGTGCCGCGCGGTATAGCCGACATTGTCGAGGTCGTTGTGCTTGCCGCCGG
>JAHCKB010000158.1 GCA_026125985.1 Bradyrhizobium sp. | reverse complement strand
CCCTTGGGGGAAAAGATGCGCTGGTGGCGATTTATCGTCGCGCATCGGCGCGTCATCCGGGCAGAACAGATGCGCTGGATCCAACGCAATTCCCGCCCTGTGTCCACAAGCTTCCTGGAGGAAGCCAAGTCTGTCGACAGCCTCGATCCGATGACGACAATCGGACTATATGGTCTTGAATACTCCGACGGCGATCCCTTCCGCTGGACTCACCCGCTCTTCGTTCTGCGGCTTGAATCACCCCGCACGAGTGGGCTCTTGATCCTGGAAACCCGGAATCTCAGCCGTCAGATTCAGCAATCCACAATTTCAGCCGCCATCGCGAGCAAGGCCGCGTCGAAGGGGGACATCTCTGTCGACAAGGCTGGAAATATCGGACTCAGGATTCGAAAGTCTGCAAAGGTTGGGCGCGAGGTTGCCGTTGCTATCGCAGTGCCGGAAATTGCCGAACCAGAAACAGACACCGCCCCCGGTCGCCGATTGGGCTTGCCTCTTTTCTCGGTCCGGTTCGTTCCCGATCGGCCGGTCCCGGCATGACTTCTGTGCGCCAGGCTACCCCTTTTGCGCCGTCGCTGAAGCTTTCCTGATCCACACCTTGTTGTCGTGGAAGGCAGCACCACCGACCGGCGCGACCGTCTCGGCCCCGGTCAGCACATTGCTGCCATGGCCGCCAATGTGAGATTTATTGGGATGAATGGATTCGGCGATCACAACACCGCGAAGCAGGCCGTCGAATATCCTTGCCGTCAGCGTGGTCTCGCCGCGCATATTGCCGAGCGTCACCGCTTTTCCATAGGCAATCGACAGTGCGGCAGCGCCTTCCGGATGGATCATCACCGTTGGCACGCCCTCGCGTGCCTGAGAGCCCGGCGTCTCGTTGAAACTGGTGGTGAGATAGCTGCGCGAAGGCGAAGTGGCGAGGCGGAATGGATGCTCCGCATCCGCTTCCTCGATAAGGGGTGATTGACTCTGTCGGAGATGACAGAAGAGCAGCATTGTGGACACAGCAACCATCGACAGTTGCGATCGTACCCTGGCGTAGCGAAGAAGGGATTGGCTCAGTTACTCGGGCACGATAAATCAGGGTGGCGAGATCCCAAGAGGCTCGCGTCCGTTTACCCCACCGCGCTTCAATTGCTCGGCGCACGTTGCTTGATGTCTCAGTCAAGTGAGGGAATCGAGCGCCCCATTCAAGAAATCATTTCGTTCGAGTTTTGTCGCGTCGACCGATTGCGCGAAGAAGAGGCGGCCTAAGCCATTTCGCAAAACGAGTACAACTGCGGACGAACGGGAACTGCTCTGCTGTCTTTCTCGATGACGCCGAGCCCCTTGCCCACAGAAGACATCGGCCGCGAGGAGGTTGAGGTAGCGGCGGCCCGGGCAGGCTGAGGCGTTCAAGGCCTCGCCCGGCTCGAGGGATGCGGGGAATAGCTGCCATTTTCTCCGCAGGTTTTGCGGTAAATACTCTTGCAGACGCGGGGAAAACCACCATATTCTCCGCAAGGAGTGCGGAGAATGATCTCCTATATCTACCAACTACCTGATTGGCCTGATTTTTCGTGGGATTCCGGTACCCTGGCGAAGCAGCTGGCAGCTGTCCGGCTGCGGCAGGGGCAGCTTATTGGCCGGATGCAGGCCCTAGGCTTTCCCCAGCAGGAGGAGGCTGTCCTGACCAGCCTGACCGAGGAGGTCCTCAAGTCCAGCGAAATCGAGGGAGAAAAACTCGACAGGGACGCTGTGCGCTCCTCACTGGCCCGTCGCCTGGGTATCGACGCCGGCGCCTTGCCGTCGGCAGACCGCAACGTCGAAGGCATTGTCGAGATGATGCTCGATGCCACCCAGAAGTTCAAAGCCGAGCTCACAGCAGAGAGACTCTTCGGCTGGCACGCGTCGCTCTTTCCGACGGGCCGCAGCAACATGAAGAAGATCACCGTGGGCGCCTGGCGCGACACTTCGGCAGGACCGATGCAGGTCGTCTCGGGCGACTACGGACGCGAGCGCGTGCATTACGAAGCACCAATCGCCGAAAAACTCGCCGCTGAAACGAAAGCCTTCCTTGCTTGGTACAATACCGAGGAAAATATCGATCCGATCATTAAGGCCGCTATCGCGCATCTCTGGTTCGTGACCATCCATCCCTTCGAGGATGGCAACGGACGTATTGCGCGCGCGATCGCCGATATGTCGCTCGCTCGCTCAGAAGGAATTCCGCAGCGCTTCTACAGCATGTCCGCCCAGATACGCGCGGAAAGAAAGACCTACTATGACATGCTGGAGAGCACCCAGAAGGGCGACCTCGACATCACGCGATGGCTTGAGTGGTTCCTGGGCTGTCTTGACCGTGCTTTCAGTGGGGCAGAAGCCATTTTAGCAGCCGTGCTTGATAAGGCGGAATTCTGGAAACGGCATGCCGCTGCAAGGATCAATGACCGGCAGCGGAATATGCTCAACCACTTGCTGGACGGTTTTGAGGGAAAACTTACGTCGAGCAAATGGGCAACAATCGAAAAATGCTCGCCCGACACCGCCTTGCGCGACATTCAGGACCTCGTCAAGCAGGGCATCCTCGCCAAGGACGAAGGTGGAGGTCGAAGTACAAGCTATTCCCTCGTCTTGGCTTGAAAGCCGCCGCAGGCAGGCGCCATCATCAGAACGCTGGCATGTCCAGGGCGGTGGTCAGCGAGTCCGCGCTATCCGACAGAAGCGAAAGCTGACCGCATGGGTCAGGCACGCTGTTATCAGGGATAAGAATCTCAGACCCCTGCTCGAAACGGGCCCATCCCGGCATCTAGCTAGGTTGCGCCGGCGTCGTCTTTGCCACGCACCGCGTTCTCGGCATCACGAGATTCGAAACTCACCTCCTTGAGCATGGTTGATCCACTGGATAACCGCCGCCCGAGAGCTTCGACAAAGCGATCGTTCGGCGCCCTTGGCGCGCGCTGCCGGGCTCAACTGCTCCGGGAGCGCCGGCGTTGACGTTAGCCAGAAGCGGATGAACAATGCGATTGTCTCTAGCGTGATAGTCGTTGACGCAAATGCGCCAAGGCGAGCCCCCTCCCCCAATAGTGCGATGCTCCGCAAGCCTCTATCGCGACAAACGCAGGCGGCAAACGTCTGAAGAACTCTAGAACTTGGCCGCGCCTCAACTTGCGCCGCAAAACCGGCTGCTCCATCCCGTCAACGCCATGCAACTGAAACACACTCTTGGACGTATCCAAACCGATGCGAACAATCGTTTCCACGGGCGGCTCCTTCGTTTAAGTTCAGACAACCCTCTGTCTAGCCACAAGCTACTTGTCGTTGAAGACAAGGATGCAGCCGGCAACCTTGTCAGACGCGAACGACGGCGATTTGCGAATGCAGCAATGACGGCCTGCAGGCGCGCTTGGTTTGTAGCCCAACGCGCAGAAGAAGTCAGAGTCCCGCTTACAAACCCATTCTCTTGAATGGGCCTGAAGACTCGGGCACCCGGCCAGCCAGCGCGGCAGACGCCTACGGCCACCTGGGATGAACTGGTCGCATTTAGGACAGCTGCGACTACGCTGGGATACGGCTCCGTTGCGACAGCGGCGCTACTGACATGGGAGTGGTTGCAGCGAGAAGAGCACGTCTTCGGCGCATTTGATATCTCGCATTATCGCCCCCAGGAGCGGCCGAACAGCGTGAAGATCGTCCATCCGAAGAATGGTGAGGAAGCCTGGTGGCCACTATTTGATGAAACTGGCGAAGCGCTTTTTCCTGATCTAATGGCCGAGCTCGATGCCATCAAGCAAACCACGGCGTCGGGGATTGGTCTTTCGGCGCGACCACCCGCACCGCCGGTCGAATATTCCGCATCCATGGATCAAGGATCGGAAGGACTTGCGATACCTCCGGAGTGTCGTAAGAGAAATAGTGGTAGCAGCTGGGCTTCAGAAAGAGCTCTCTTTTAGCTCGTTTCGGCATGGCGGCTTCACCGAGGGCGCCGACAGCGATCTCACTGATGCCGAGTTGCGGGCCGCGGCACGCCGTCGATCGCCGAGCCAACTTCCAACATACGCCAAGCGCACGCGCAAACAACTGATCTCAGCCTCCAAGAAACGCCGCCGGCAGCGAACCGGAGCCGCGATCTCTTTGGAATAAGCGTTCGCCATTTGTGGAAACTGGGCAACAGTTGTCTGCCAAATGGTCTGAGCTTCGCGGGTTACCTGCCCGGCCAAGTCGGCTTAAGCTTCTCCGAACGCCCTCAATCCTTCCTTTACGCCCTCGGTCATCGCCGGCCGGACTATTTGGCTCTCGGTGCAGGCGATACTCTCGTCGAACGACATCGAAGCGATCATTCGCATAGTTTAGTTGCCGTCGCGGATCGCGGTCGGCGACTTGTCGACGACGCGGCCGACCAGCCAGTCGATCTTGGCGTCGAGCTTGGCTGCGGGCATGACATAATTGAGCAGACCCGCCGCCAGCGCCGCCTTGGCATCGAACGGCTCGCCAGTCAGCGCCCATTCGTTGATTAGGCGCAGCGGCTCGATCGACTGCAGGAGGCTCACCACCTGCATCGGGAACGCGCCGACTTTCACTTTGGGCAACCCGAACGTGATCCAGATTGCCTGCCCGCGCTTCTCGCAGATGACGGTGCGGTGAACGGTCATGGTCCAACTCGCCCGTTCGTCCCCTTGCTAGCAAGCATTTGCGGCAGGACACCGTGGACCGCAAGCGTCAACTAGCTCTTGTACTCAGGCGCTGCAACTTTCTTGATCCAGACCTTGTTGTCATGAAAGGGGGCACCGCCGATCGGTGCGACCACATCCGCTCCTGTCAGCGTATTGATGCCGCAGCCGCCGACATGAGCCTTGTTAGGATGGATTGACTCGGCGATCAGCACGCCCCGGCGCAAACCATCGAACAGCTTGGCCGTCAGCGTGGTTTCGCCGCGTGTATTGCCGAGCGTCACAAAATCGCCGTCGGCAATCGACAGCGAAGCTGCATCCGCTGGATGGATCATCACGCTCGGGGCGCCTTCGCGAGCCTGTGAACCCGGCGTCTCGTTGAAGCTCGTGTTGAGGTAACTGCGTGACGGGGAGGTCGCGAGCCTGAACGGATGCTGCTCGTCCGCCTCCTCGATGGCGGGCCAATGGTCCGGCAGCGACGGCATTTGCTCCCATGGGCCCTTGCCGGCAATGCCGATGGGCGGATGCGCCCAGTCCGCTTTAAAGTGGAATTTCTTGTCGGCGTGGGCAAAGCCATCGAGATAATGAGAGGTGCGGAAATCCGGCTGGATGTCGCGCCAAAGGTCGGCCTCCAGCGTCGCGATATCGCCATGGCCACTCTTATTCAGCGTGGCGTCGATCAATTCGCGCGGCGTCATATCGAAGGCAGGATGCACCGCGTTGAGGCGCTTGCCGAGCCCCTGCAATACTTGATGATTGGTTCGACATTCGCCGGGCGGCTCGATCAGCTTGGGGCCGACGGAGATATGCTGGTGACCGCCGCCGTAATAGAGGTCATCGTGCTCGAGGAACATGGTAGCCGGAAGTACGACGTCGGCCATTGCAGCCGTTTCGGTCATGAACTGCTCGTGCACCGCGACGAACAGGTCTTCGCGGGCAAAGCCTTGTCGAACCAGATTCTGCTCTGGTGCCACCGTCATCGGATTGGTGTTCTGGATCAGCATTGCCTTGACCGGTCCTTTGCCCTGCAGCGCTTCCGCGTCGCCGGTGAGGATGCGTCCGATCATGGACTGATCGAGCGCGCGCGTGGAGCGGTCAATTGCGTCGTGCCCCTCGATCAGTGATTCGTTGAACTGCCAGATCGAGTAATTGTTGTGAAATGCGCCGCCGCCCTCATATTGCCAGGCACCGGTCACCGCCGGAATGCACAGCGCTGCATGCATCTGCGCCGCACCATTGCGGCTGCGGGTGAATCCGTAGCCGAGGCGGAAGAACGTACGCTTGGTTTGGCCGACGGCGCGGGCGAACGCCTCGATCTCCTGCACCGGCACGCCGCAGACAGCCGACGCCCACTCCGGCGTCCGGGTCTTCAGATGCGCTTCCAGCTCGTCCGGGCAATCGGTGTACCGCACCATATAGTCGCGATCGGCAAAACCCTCCCGAAACAGTACGTGCATGACGCCGCAGGCAAAGGCGCCGTCGGTGCCGGGCCGCAGGATGATTTTGATGTCAGCCTGTTTCATGGTGTCGTTGTTGTAGATATCGATCGCCGCGATCTTCGCACCGCGCTCCTTACGTGCACGCATCGCGTGGGTCATGACATTGACCTGGGTGTTGACGGGGTTGGTGCCCCAGATCACGACCAGGTCGGAGACACCCATCTCGCGGGGATCGACTCCGGCGATATTGCCGGTTCCGACGGAGAATCCGCTGCGCGCGGTACTGACGCAAATCGTGGAATAGAAGCGCGAATATCTCTTCACGTGCGTGAGGCGGTTGATACCGTCTCGCATCACCAGACCCATGGTGCCGGCGTAGTAATAGGGCCAGACCGACTCGGCACCGAAGTCGCGCTCGGCCTGCAAGAAACGATCGGCGACTTCATCCAGCGCCTCTTCCCAGGAGACGCGCGCAAACTGGCCGGCGCCCTTGGGCCCGGTGCGACGCATGGGATAGAGCAGGCGGTCGGGATGATGAATGCGCTCGGCGTAACGCGCGACCTTGGCGCAAACGACACCTGCCGTATAGGTCTGGATCTTGGAGCCTCGTACCCGCCCGATGGAGCGGCCATCGATCACCTCAACATCGAGCGCACAGGCCGACGGGCAATCATGTGGACAGGTCGAATGGCGGATATCGATTTTGGCGTGCTGGTTCATACGAACAAAATATCATCAAAGTCCCGTCCAGCCGAGTGGCATTCTCCCGCAAATTTGGCGCACAGGCCATGCGCCAGCCGCCGGTACACCCCAGTCCGTTCTTTATTCCGAAGCGAGGTTCTCAGTCTATCGTCGACAGCCTACCGTTAGAAGCGCTAAATTGGCGGCACAAGAAAACAAGACAGGGAGAGACCAATGAGCGGCAATAGGCTTTTGCTGGTGCTGGCCATTGCTCTATTGGCGCCGCCGATCTCGGCACCCGCTGCGGCGCAAGACTATCCGTCTCGTCCGATCAAGATCATTGTGCCGTTCGGGGCGGGTGGCCCTGCCGACGTCACCGCCCGCCAACTCGGCAGCATCCTCCAGGAGGATCTTGGTCAACCCTTCGTCGTGGAGAACCGTACCGGAGCTGGAGGCGTTATCGGCACGATCGAGGCGACAAAGGCTCCGCCCGATGGCTACACGCTGCTGATGATGTCAAATACACAGACCGCGAATGAATCTCTGGTGCCGACACGCAAGTATGAACTGATGCGCGACCTCGCCCCGATCGCTCCGGTCAACTACTCCGACCTGGTCATCGTGGTGCATCCGTCGGTGCAGGCGACGACACTGACCGAATTCATTGCACTCGCCAAGTCGCAGCCAGGCAAGCTCAACTACGCCTCCTCGGGCCAAGGCACCCCCTATCATATGGCCGGAGAACTGTTCAAGGCGATGACGGGAATCGATGTCGTGCACGTACCCTATCGCAACAGCGGAGAGGCGCGCAGCGGCGTGATAGGCGGCCAGGTTCAGATGATGATCGACGCGGTGCCGGCGATGGCACCTAACGTCAGAGAAAAGCAGGTGCGCGCGCTCGCCACTACCGGCAAGACGCGCTCCACCGTGTTGCCCGACATGCCGACGGCCGATAGGGCTGGCGTTCCCGGGTACGAAGCCACGATCTGGCTCGGCTTGATGGCACCGGCTGGAACACCGAAACCAATCATCGACAAGCTGAACGCTGCGGTGAACGCGGCGATCAAACGGCCGGACGTCGTGAAGCTGTGGACCGGACAGGGCGCCTTGCCGATATCCATGACGCCCGAAGAATTCGATAAATTCCTGCGCAGCGACATCGTGAAATGGGCGGATGTCGTCAAGAAGATCAACAACGCGCCGAAGTAGGTCTGCCTGATGCCGCAAATCCGATTCTGGCTGAACGGATTCGAGACCTCTGTCGATGCCGACCCGAACCGGTTGCTGCTCGACATTTTGCGCAACGAACTGGGCCTGATCGGGCCGCATTTCGGCTGCGGAGGCGGCGAATGCGGGGCCTGCAACGTCATTGTCGACGATCGAGCCGTCGCTTCCTGCGACATTCCGCTGTGGTCCGCGGCCGGAAAGAACATCACGACATTGGAAGGTTTGGGCAGCGAGGCACGGCCGCACCCGTTGCAGCAGGCCTTCATCGCTGAACAGGCGATGCAATGCGGCTACTGCGTTTCCGGCATATTGATCAGTGCGGCGGCGCTGCTGCGCCGGAAGCCGTCGCCGACCAGCGACGAGGTCAAGGCCGCGCTCGATCGGAATATCTGCCGCTGCGGCTCGCATAACCGTATCGTCCGCGCCGTGCTGCGCGCCGCGAGAGAGATGGCTGCCGGATGAGCTCGCCGCCCGCCCTCCCCGCCAGCCTTGTCGCCAACCCGCGGCTTTCGTCCTGGCTCAGGTTTTCTCCCGACGGACGCGTCGTGGTATCGCCCGGCAAGGTGGAGATCGGCCAGGGGATTGTCACCGCGCTGGCCCAGATCGCCGCGGACGAACTCGACGTCGACATATCCCGCGTGCAAATGCAGCCTACTTCCACCGCCACGAGTCCCAATGAAGGTGTGACCTCGGGCAGCCTCTCAATACAACAATCCGGCCGCGCGCTCAGGTATATATGTGCAGAGGTGCGTCGAATTTTCCTGGAAAAGGCGGCTGACCGTCTCGGGAGGGACGTCGACACGCTCGGTGTTGAGGACGGCACGATCGGGGGGCCCGGAAACGCCAGCACCAGTTATTGGGAACTGGCCGGGGAAATATCCCTGGAGCGAGAAGCCAGCGCTAATGCCACGGCAAAACCGATCGTACGGCGACGTCTTGCGGGAAGTTCGGTGCAGCGGATCGACATTCCCGACAAGGTGTTTGCAAATGCGCGATTTCTTCAGGACTGCGCGCCGGCGGACACACTGCACGGAAGGGTACTACGACCGGCAGTCTCGGGAGCCAAGCTGCTCAATCTGAAGGAGGATGGCGCGCGGGCGGTCACCGGGTTCGTCGCCATTATGCGCGACGGCAACTTTGCAGGCGTAGTCTGCGAAGGAGAACACGCTGCAGAAGCTGCCCTTGCTGCGTTACGCAAGGGTGCGACGTGGTCCGGCGGCGATATGCTACCGGACCAGGATGACCTCGCCTCATTTCTGAAGTCGCAGCCGGTGGAATCGTCCGTCATTGACAAGAAGGAATACCCCTCTTCGCCCGTCGTTGTTCGAACCATCAGGAGGAGATATCTCCGCCCCTACATGGCGCACGCCTCGATCGCGCCGTCCTGCGCAATGGCGCGATGGGATGGTGACCGCATTCATGTCTGGACCCATAGTCAGGGCGTCTATCTCCTGCGCGCCGACCTTGCGCTCGTACTGCGGCTGCCGCCGGAGAACATCACGGTTGAACATATGGAGGGAGCAGGATGTTACGGCCACAACGGCGCCGACGATGTCGCCCTCGATGCCGTATTGCTGGCACGCGCCGTCGCGGGCCGAACGGTCCGCCTGCAATGGTCGCGCGCCGACGAGATGACGCACGCCCCCTTCGGCGCAGCGATGGCGATCGAGATCGAGGCGGACCTCGATGCACAGAAGGAGATCGTAGGTTGGCGGCACCGGATCTGGAGCAACGGGCATGCAGCGCGGCCGGGCCGCGCGGCACAGCCGGGGCTGCTCGCAGGCACGGAGATCGAAAATCCTTTCCCACGCATGATCTCGTCCAATCCACCGCAGGCCAATGGTGGCGGAGGCGACCGCAATTCGGTCCCGCTCTATGATTTCCCGTCATGGCTGATCGAGAGCCATCGACTGAAGACCATGCCGGTCCGAACCTCGGCGCTGCGCACGTTGGGCGCACAGGGCAATGTATTCGCGATCGAGTCGCTGCTGGATGAAATCGCCTGCGAACGCAATGAAGACCCGATCGCATTCCGGTTGCGTCATCTGCGCGACGAGCGGGCAAAGGACGTCATCCGCGCCGTTGCGAGGCGCACAGCCTGGAAGCCGAGGAAGCAGACGGGAACAGGCTACGGGATCGGGTTTGCGCGCTACAAGAACACCGGCGCTTATTGCGCAGTTGTTGCCGAAATCGAAGGCAGCAACGACATCCGGGTAAGGAAACTGACGCTTGCCGTCGACGTGGGAGAGGCCATCAACCCCGATGGCGTTATCAACCAGATCGAAGGCGGCGCAATCCAGGCCACAAGCTGGGTCCTGAAAGAACAGGTCCGCTTCGATCGCCAGCGCATAACCAGCACAAGCTGGTCCGACTACCCAGTCCTGTGTTTCAGCGAGGTACCGGACGTCGAGGTCGAATTGATCCAACGCAGCGATGTCGATCCGGTCGGGGCCGGTGAGGCCGCACATGGCCCCGTCACTGCCGCAATCGCGAACGCAGTCTTCGATGCGTTGGGCGTGCGGGTACGCCGGCTGCCGATCACACGCGATGCCTT
>JAHCKB010000157.1 GCA_026125985.1 Bradyrhizobium sp. | reverse complement strand
GTCGCCGGCATCCGCACGCCGCAGAACATCACCGAGGAGGCGCGCAGGGAATCCGGTTCCGACAAGCCGTCGATGGAAACGGCGATGCCGGACGCCTTCAAGGAGCTGACCCGCATCTACACGATGCTGGAAAAGCACTACCGCGACATGCAGGACATGGAGTTCACCGTCGAGCGCGGCAAGCTCTGGATGCTGCAGACCCGCGGCGGCAAGCGCACCGCCAAGGCGGCGCTGCGCATCGCGGTTGAACTCGCCAATGAAGGGCTGATCTCGAAGAAGGATGCGGTGACACGGATCGAGCCTGCCTCGCTCGATCAATTGCTGCACCCGACCATCGATCCCGACGCCAAGCGCGATGTAATCGCCACCGGCCTGCCGGCTTCGCCAGGTGCTGCTTCCGGCGAGATCGTGTTCTCCTCGGATGAGGCCGCCAAGCTTCAGGCCGACGGCCGCAAGGTCATTCTGGTTCGCGTCGAGACCAGCCCGGAAGACATTCACGGCATGCACGCCGCCGAAGGCATCCTGACCACCCGCGGCGGCATGACCTCGCATGCGGCGGTGGTCGCGCGCGGCATGGGCAAGCCCTGCGTCTCCGGCTGCGGCGCCATTCGCGTCGACTACGGCCGTGGCACCATGAGCGTGGGTCCGCGCACCTTCAAGGCCGGCGACGTCATCACCATCGACGGAACGGTTGGCCAGGTGCTTGCCGGCCGCATGCCGATGATCGAGCCGGAGCTGTCCGGCGAGTTCGGCACGCTGATGGGCTGGGCCGACGAGGTTCGCAAGATCGGTGTCCGCGTCAACGGCGATACCCCGGACGACGCGCGCACCGCCATCAAGTTCGGCGCCGAGGGTATCGGCCTTTGCCGTACCGAGCACATGTTCTTCGAGGAGACCCGCATCCGCACGGTGCGCGAGATGATCCTCGCCGAGGACGAGCAGACCCGCCGCGGGGCACTGTCGAAGCTGCTGCCGATGCAGCGCGCCGACTTCGTCGAATTGTTCGAGATCATGAAGGGTCTGCCCGTCACGATCCGCCTGCTCGATCCGCCGCTGCACGAGTTCCTGCCGCACACCCAGGCCGAGGTCGAGGAAGTCGCGCGGGCGATGAACGCCGATCCGCGCAAGCTCGCAGATCGCGCCCGCGACCTCGCCGAGTTCAACCCGATGCTCGGCTTCCGCGGCTGCCGCATCGCGATCGCCTATCCCGAGATCGCGGAGATGCAGGCGCGCGCCATTTTCGAAGCCGCCGTCGAGGCTGGCAAGCGCACCGGCAAGCCGGTAGGCCTCGAGGTGATGGTGCCGCTGATTGCGACCAAGGCCGAATTCGATCTGGTCAAGGCGCGCATCGACGCTACGGCTGCCGCCGTTTCGAAGGAGACCGGCGCCAAGCTCACCTACCAGGTCGGCACCATGATCGAGCTGCCGCGCGCCTGTCTGATGGCCGGCGAAATCGCGCAGACCGCCGAGTTCTTCTCCTTCGGCACCAACGACCTGACGCAGACCACCTACGGCATCAGCCGCGACGACGCCGCGAGCTTCCTGTCGACCTATGTCGCCAAGGGAATTCTCGAGATCGACCCGTTCATCTCGGTCGATCGCGATGGCGTCGGCGAACTGGTCAAGATCGGCGTGCAGCGTGGGCGCAAGACGCGGCCGAATCTCAAGGTCGGCATCTGCGGTGAGCATGGTGGCGATCCGGCCTCGGTGGCGTTCTGCCACCAGATTGGGCTCGACTATGTCTCGTGCTCGCCCTATCGCGTGCCGATCGCGCGTCTCGCTGCGGCGCAGGCCGCCCTCGGCAAGGCGGTCGCAAGCCAGGCGTAGCTTTCATTCTCGCATCACCTATGACGACGTCATGCCCGGGCTTGTTCGGGCATCGATGTCTTTGCAGTGCGCGTTAAAGAAGACGTGGATGGCCGGGACAAGCCCGGCCATGACGAGCGTTGTGCGCGTTACGTCTGGCAATGATGCGGCGCAAATTCTTAATCACTTTCGTTGACCGGATATTTACCACCTTCGTCCAGTGCGCATTTACCAGCATCGTCGATCCGCGTGCCTCAATTGCTGCGATCGCTTGCCTGTATCGCGCGCGCCACGCTGATTAACTCCCCGGCAACCTAAATTCGATACCAACAATTTTGGTCGAATTGCACGGATGTACTGCACATCGGCCGTGTACCGAGTAAGCGTTGCGTGAGCGTACCATGTTTGGGTTGCGTACCCGGCCGAAGGACGCGCGTATTGCGTCCTTCGCGCTCGGCCTTTGCGTCTTCTCACTGATGCCGACGGAGGTCGGCTATCAGGATATTGGCTCGCTGCTGGCCCGTCAGTCGGGCGCGGCCGAACGCTGGCAGAAGCGCGTTTCTTCCGCCGCCGCCAACGTACAACTCGCCACCTATAGTTTCGGTCGTCCCATCGGGACCTCGTCGCCGCAATTGCCGAGCTATCATTTGGCGAGCCTCAACGTCAGGGATATCACCGGCTCCATCACGCGCAGCAATCCGCTGGTCGTGCCGCCGCCGCGCTACCAGGCTTCCGACTTCCCCAAGGTCGACCGCACGCTGAAGGGCGACCGCCTCGTGGTCCGTCCGACTGCGCCCGCGGATGCAGTGCCGCCGTCCGACGCCGGACCCGAAGATCCGGCAACCTCCAATTCGTCCGTGATGGGCGCAAAGAGTGCCGCGCTGCCGCCGAAGGCGGAGCAGTCGCCGCTCGATCCGGAATTGCAGGAAGCGCTGAATGCGCCGCCCTTGAAGCAGTATGATCCGGCCCAGCCGGCGGACGACAAGCCGGCTGAGGTGCCGAAACACTCGGGCGAAGTGCCGGCTGCGCTCGATAACGCACCGCGCGACGGCTTTTCGGTGAAGACCTCGACGCTGTTCTTCGGCTCTTCGCTCGGCGCGTCCGGCAGCATCGAGCGCTGGCAACCGGGAGAAGAGCCGACCATCGTGACGCCGCGCGCGGTGGCCGATCCCGACATGAAGATCATGGCCTCGCTGCCGGTCGATGCCGATGGGCCGGTCCGGATCGGCGAAGGCATCAGCTTCGCGCCGAAGGGCGAGGTCAATGCCGACAACCAGCACGCCAAGACGCCGGCCGAGCGGCTCGGCCTGTTCGACGAGAAGTCGCGCGCCAAGTCCGAGAAATGCCTTGCCGAGGCCGTCTATTTCGAAGCCCGCGGCGAGGCTGTGCGTGGTCAGATCGCGGTGGCGCAAGTCATCCTCAACCGCGCCTTCTCGGGCAAATATCCGGAATCGGTGTGCGGCGTGGTCTACCAGAACAAGCACCGTCATCTCGCCTGCCAGTTCACCTTCGCCTGCGACAACAATCCGGACGTGATCCGCGAACCCGACATGTGGGATCGCGCCCAGAAGATCTCCAAGGCCATGCTCGACGGCAGGCTGTGGCTGCCGGAAGTCGATCGTTCGACGCATTATCACGCCTACTGGGTGCGGCCGTCCTGGGTCAGCGAGATGAAAAGAAACTGGAAGTTCGGGGTCCACACGTTCTATCGGCCGCGCAAATGGGGCGACGGTAGCGATGCGCCGAGCTGGGGCAATCCGACGGAGACCGCCGCGATCTCGGCCAGGCTTGCGGAAGAAGCCAAGAGCGAAGCCGAGCTGAAGTCGTCGCGGCGCTGATCTCGAATTCCAGTACGACTGTTGGTCTTTCTGAACTTGCGCGCTGCGCCGGAGCAATCGGTGCAATCGGTCGCATCTTTTTGCATCGCTGCAATGCAGAGCGGTCTTTTACAGGCGGCTGCTCTGGGCTTTTCAAGCAGATGCATTAATTCACCACGACGCGCCGCGTGACAGGCGGGCCGCAAGAGCGTGAAGAGGAATTCGCATGTCCACGATTGCGGGCGATACCCGTGCAGGCACCGGCAACTGGCGTACACCGGCGGTCATCATCGTCTGCGGCTGTATCATCGGACTGCTGAGCTTTGGACCGCGTTCGAGCCTCGGCCTCTTTGTTCAGCCGATGAGTCGCGAACTCATGTGGGGTCGTGACGTCTTCGGTCTTGCGCTGGCGCTGCAGAACCTGTTGTGGGGCCTCGGCCAGCCGATCGCAGGCGCCATCGCCGACCGCTTCGGCGTATTCCGCGTCATGGCGGTGGGCGCGTTGCTCTATGCCGGCGGCCTGTTGCTGATGCGCTACTCCTCGACGGCGCTCTCGCTCGACATCGGCGCGGGTGTTCTGATCGGGTTCGGTCTCTCCGGATCATCGTTCAATCTGGTGCTGTCGGCGTTCAGCAAGCTGCTGCCGCCGGAGCGGCGCGGCGTTGCGCTCGGTGCAGGCACAGCGGCGGGATCGTTCGGACAGTTCCTGTTCGCGCCTTTCGGCGTGGCGCTGATCGACAATTACGGCTGGCAGCCGGCACTGACGGTTTTTGCAGGCCTGATGCTCCTGATCGTGCCGCTGGCGCTGGCGCTTTCGACGCCGCGTGTGACGACGAGCAATGTTCCGTCCGCTGACGATCAATCGTTCAGGACGGCGCTTGCGGAGGCTTTCGGCCACCGTTCCTACGTGCTGCTGGTGCTCGGATTCTTCACCTGCGGCTTCCAGCTCGCCTTCATCACCGTGCATCTGCCGGCTTATCTGGTCGACCGCGGCATTCCGGCATCGACCGGCGGCTGGGTGTTGGCCGCGATCGGCCTCTTCAATATCGTCGGTTCGCTCAGCGTCGGCTGGATACAGAACTACATCCCCAAGCGCTACATCCTGTCGGCGATCTATTTCACCCGCGCGTTGTCAATCTTCGCTTTCATTTCGTTTCCGATCACGACTTTCTCGGCAATTGCGTTCGGCGCGATCTCTGGCCTGACCTGGCTCTCCACCGTGCCGCCGACCTCGGCGCTGGTGGCGCTGATGTTCGGCACCCGATGGTTTGCCACCCTGTACGGATTCGCCTTCGTCAGCCATCAGGTCGGCGGCTTTCTTGGTGTCTGGCTCGGTGGCGTCGTGTTCGAAGCGTACGGTTCCTACACACCGATCTGGTGGCTTGCGATCCTGTTCGGGGTGCTGTCGGCGCTGATCAACCTGCCGATCGTCGAAAAGCCTGTCGAGAGGGCGGTTGCGCAACCCGCCTGATCCGCTAAACATCCCCGGCAAATCTGTCGGGGAGAGTTACCGTGGGAACGTTCAAGGCCATCCGGATCGACAAGGCGGAAAAGGGCACTACCGCCGCGCTGACGCAGTTCGACGAAGCCGAACTGATGGAAGGCGATGTTACCGTCCGCGTCGAATGGTCGACGCTCAACTACAAGGACGGCCTCGCGCTGACCGGCAAGGCGCCGGTGGTCCGGCGCTTCCCGATGATCGCCGGCATCGATTTCGCCGGCACCGTCGAGAACTCCTCGCACCCGAACTGGAAGACGGGCGACAAGGTCGTTTGCAACGGCTGGGGCATGGGCGAGACCCATCTCGGCGCCTATGCCGAGAAGGCGCGCGTCAAGGGCGACTGGCTGGTGCGCTTGCCCGAAGGCATGTCGGCGCGCGATGCCATGGCGATCGGTACGGCCGGCTACACCGCAATGCTCTCAGTGCTCGCACTGGAAAAGCACGGCCTCACGCCGAAGAGCGGCCCGGTCGTCGTGACCGGCGCTGCCGGTGGTGTCGGCTCGGTTGCGATCGCCGTGCTGTCCAGGCTCGGCTATCACGTCATCGCCTCGACGGGGCGCGTGTCGGAAACCGACTATCTGAAGGGCCTCGGCGCGGCCGAGGTGATCGACCGCAATGAGCTCTCCGGCCCCGCAAAGCCGCTCGCCAAGGAGCGTTGGGCCGGTGGTGTGGACAGCGTCGGATCGACCACGCTCGCCAACCTGTTGTCGATGACGAGGTATGGCGGCGCTATCGCGGCCTGCGGTCTTGCGGCCGGCATGGACCTGCCGTCATCGGTCGCTCCGTTTATTTTGCGAGGAGTGTGCCTTCTCGGCATCGATTCGGTGATGTGCCCGATCGAGCAACGCAAGGTTGCCTGGGGCCGCCTGGCGACGGATCTGGATCGCGCAAAACTAGCTGAAATTACTCATGAAATCGGTCTTGGGGATGTGCTCGGCCAGGGTGAAAAAATCCTTGCTGGGCAGGTGCGCGGCAGAATCGTGGTAAAAATTGTCTAAGGATATTCAGACTTTACCAACGAACCTGCTTCAATGTCGCCACGGTTAGTATGGTAAGCAGCGGGTAAAGAGAATTCCGCCCCGCCGCTCATGGTGAAGTTGGAGTTTAAGATGTTTGCGCGTTTGCTGTTGGGAGCCGTCATGGCGGGTGCCTTGGTCGCCCCCGCGTTCGCCGGGATGATGACGGCGGACGAGGCGCGCAGATTCGTCGCAGGAAAGATCTTCGCTTTCACGTGTTTCGATGGCACCCGCGGCGCCGGCCGTATCCTCGATGACATGGGTGCCGCCGGATCGATCCAGTTCTCCGGCGCGGGCCCGATACGCCACGTCCGCCTGCCGGGCAACACGCTGCAGATCCGCGGCAAGAGCGTGTGCGCATCGATCAAGGGTGTCCCTTTCGAACCCTGCTTCAATCTCGACAAGCGGGATGAGCGCAGCTTCCGCGGGTCGGTCTCCGGCATGGGCTTCGCCTATTGCGATTTCCGCCACAAGGGCGGCCATCAAATGCTGATGGCGCGCTCGGTGGCCCGACCCCGTTCGCTGCACGCCCCGGCGCACCGCCCGGTCGACGCACGTGCCGAGGTCGCCGCCCGCGTCGAGACGCCGGCGGTAGAGAGCGCGAAGCTCGAACCGGTGAAGGGCGAGGCGAAGGCGGAATCAGTCGCGCCCGAGCTGCGCCGTTCGACCGAGTGATTCGCAGATCCTTGATTTCCAGGCCGGTTTGTTGCTCGACTTTTTTGCAAGCTGCATCTTTGTTCGGCAATCTAAACTTTAGCGTGTATTTTGGCTGAATGCTCCCAAAAGCTATTATTTTCAATCGCTTGAGGTCGCTTTTGCGTAGTTCTACTTAGCTGCCGTTAAGACTAACGTGGGAACTAAAAACTAGGATGGCTGCCCAGAGGATAGGCAATCGAGCGCTTTTCGGGCGCTCGGCGCGATGCCGGGATATCCGAGGGGATCGCCATGAAATTCGTCGACAATCTGCGGATTGGAACCAAGCTGATAATCACGTCCGCGCTCAGCATTCTGCTCGTTGGCGCCATTATCTTCGCCCAGATGTCTGGCAATGCCGCCGTTCGGCAGGCAACTGAAATTGCCAACGTTCAACAGGTCATCGCCAGAGAGGCCATGCAGGCGAAGGCTTCGCTGCGCGGCATGCAGATCGGCGTTCGCGACGTTCGTCTCGCCGGCACACCCGAAAATCTGAAGAAGGCCAGCGAATTTGTGGCGGAGCGGCTAAAGTCCGCGAACGGGTATGCCGACCATATGATGAAGCTGGCGCGTTCGGCCGAAAACCGCGAGCGGATGGCAAAGCTCAAGAGCAGGGCGGAAGATTATGCCAAGGGAAGCGAGCGGCTCGCGGCGTTCCGAAGCGAGATCATCGCGACCGAAGCCAGGCGCGCCGCTGGCGGCGAGCCAGCGGCGGAAGCCTCCGCCAAGCTGGCAAAACTCAACGAGGAGGCCGGCCGCTTTGCGCGCGAGGTGACCTTACCCATCGCCGCCGAGATGGAATCGCTTTCTGACACGATCTCCAGTTTCGCACAGCGCAAGGTCGACGAGGAGATCGTTCACGCCTCGCAGGAAATGGCATCCGCGGAGCGTGTCTCTCTCGCAATCAGCGTTGTGGCCGCGCTGCTTCTGATCGGCGTGTGTGTATTCTCCATCTTCACCATTGCCCGGCCGATGCGTGCGCTGACCCAAGCCATGGAAGAGCTGGCCGGCGGCAACTTTTCCGTCGTGCTACCCGGACTGGGGCGCAAGGACGAGGTGGGCGGCGTTGCAGGTGCCGTCGAGAAGTTCAAGGTCGTCTCCGAGCAGAAGGCGCGGGACGAGGCGGAAGCCAAGATGCGGCAGGACAAGATCGCTGCCGAGCAACGCAAGGCCGAGATGGTCAAGCTTGCGAATTCCTTCGAGGCTGCCGTGGGTGAAATCGTCGATACGGTGTCTTCAGCCTCGACCGAACTCGAAGCTTCGGCCACGACGCTCACTGCGACCGCCACTCGCTCGCAGGAACTCGCCACGACGGTTGCGGCCGCTTCTGAAGAGGCCTCCACTAACGTTCAGTCGGTGGCTTCAGCCACCGAAGAGCTTTCCTCGTCGGTCAACGAGATCAGCCGCCAGGTGCAGGAGTCCGCCCGCATGGCCAGCGAGGCCGTCGGCCAGGCCCGGGCCACCAACGATCGGGTCAGCGAACTGTCGAAGGCGGCCGGCCGCATCGGCGACGTCGTGGAATTGATCAACACCATCGCCGGCCAGACCAATCTGCTCGCACTGAACGCCACCATCGAGGCGGCGCGCGCAGGCGAGGCAGGTCGGGGCTTCGCGGTGGTTGCCTCCGAAGTTAAGGCGCTGGCGGAGCAGACCGCGAAGGCGACCGGCGAGATCGGCCAGCAGATTTCCAGCATCCAGGGGGCTACCCAGGAATCGGTGGCTGCGATCAGGGAGATCAGCGGCACCATCGAGAAGCTGTCGGAGATATCCTCGACTATTGCTGCGGCCGTGGAGGAGCAGGGCGCGGCGACCCAGGAGATCTCTCGCAATGTGCAGCAAGCGTCACAGGGTACGCTGCAGGTTTCCGCCAACATCACCGATGTTCAGCGCGGCGCGAGCGAGACCGGTACGGCCTCCTCGCAGGTCCTGTCGGCAGCGCAGATGCTGTCGGGCGATAGTAACCGTCTGAAGACCGAGGTCAGCAAGTTCCTCGATACGGTGCTGGAGCGCTTCCGACGAGGCAGGTACAGGGCTTCGGTCGCCCATGTTGTCGCTGTCCGCCGGAGGAGGGGCTGCTCAGCTTGAAGCGCCGAAGCAGTCTGGACGAGATTTGAACCAGACAGCTTCGGATTATTGAAGGAGACGCAGGACATGTCCGTAAGTGATACGCCGGCCCAATCCGGAACGGTATGGACTATCCGCAATCTGCTCGTTGCAGCGGTTGCGATGTTGGCCCTCCTCGGCATCGGCATGTCGGGATTTGTCTTGTGGAACGCAAGCCGGGTGCGCGCGACGGCCTCCGACGCAGCTTCAGTCAACCAAACCGCGGACATGCTTCTGGAAGCTGCCGGCCAGTGGGCACGTGAGCGCGGTTCGACCAATCTGCTGCTCAATGCGGCGGACCCCGCGACCGATGCCCAGAAGGCCTCGATCTCGAACTTCCGGAAAGCGGCCGACCAGCCGTTTCAACAGGCGCTGACCGAGATGGCCGGGCGGCGCTTTGCCAACCGCGACCAGATGATCGCAACTGCTAAGCGGGCACAGGAGCAACTGGTCGCTCTTCGGGCGCGCGCGGATACCGAACTTGCCAAGCCGGCCAGTGCGCGTGAGAAAGACGTCATCACCAAATGGGCTCCGACCATCACGGCGCTGATCACGGCGAGCCAGGCCCTCCGCGTCGCTGCGGCGATGGAGGAAGATGACATTCAGTCTCGCCTGTCGAGCCTGCAGAATCTCAAGCACTTCGTCTGGATCATGAGCGAGTATCTCGGCCGCGAGCGGGCTGTGGTGGCAGGCCTCGTGGCCTCCGGGAAGCCGATGGGCTCGCAGGAAATAGCCAACCTGTCCGCGTTCCGGGGGCGCATCGATGCCGCCTGGGAGTATGTGCAGGCCTACTCCGCCAAATCTTCGGCGCCTGCAAGCATCGTCAAAGGCACCGAACTCGTGCGGGCGGACGTATTCGGTCGCTTTGAGGAGACCCGCAAAGCAGTCTTTGCCGCCGGCACGAACGGCGGAAAATACACGATTGCTCCGAACGAGTGGTTCGGCCAGGCGACAAAGGCGATCGATGACGTGATCGCGCTGAGCACGCAGGCCAGCCAGGAAGCCGCGAAGCTGGCCGCCGAGGCGCAGAGCAGCAGCCTGCGTACCCTGCTGTTGAACGGCGTCCTGATGGCAATGTCGATCCTTCTCGCCGCCGGTGCGCTCTGGATCGTCTTCATCCGCGTTGTCCGGTCCATGAACCAGATGACCGAAGCCATGAGCAGGATTGCGGAAGGCGATACCTCGATCGCCGTACCCTGTACGGACCGTCGTGACGAAATGGGCTCGATGGCGCGCGCATTGCTGGTGTTCAAGCAGAACGCGGAAAGGGTCCAGGCCATGCAGGCGGAGCGGGAGGCGATGGAAAAGGCCGCACAGGCCGAGAAGGTCGCCGCCATGAATCGCCTTGCAAACGATTTCGAGGCCGCCGTGGGCGAGATCGTCGATACGGTGTCCTCAGCCTCGACCGAACTCGAGGCCTCGGCGCGGACGCTGACGGCGACCGCCGACCGTTCGCAGCAGCTGACCACGACGGTTGCCGCCGCTTCCGAAGAAGCCTCCACCAACGTTCAGTCGGTAGCATCAGCCACCGAAGAGCTCTCCTCGTCGGTCAACGAGATCAGCCGCCAGGTGCAGGAATCCGCGCGCATGGCGGGCGATGCCGTAGGCCAGGCCCGCGCCACCAACGATCGGGTCGGTGAACTGTCGAAGGCGGCCGGCCGCATCGGCGACGTCGTGGAACTGATCAACACCATCGCCGGCCAGACCAATCTGCTCGCACTGAACGCCACTATCGAGGCGGCGCGCGCTGGTGAGGCGGGTCGCGGTTTTGCGGTGGTGGCCTCCGAGGTGAAGGCCTTGGCAGAGCAGACCGCGAAGGCAACCGGCGAGATCAGCCAGCAGATTTCCAGCATCCAGGGGGCTACCCAGGAATCGGTGG